>CAYXVO010000001.1:0-11720 GCA_964467875.1 uncultured Pseudomonadales bacterium
TCCGCAACATTTTGATCGCGACTGGCTCCTGGCCCTTCGTGCCTAATTTCCCTGGCTCGGAATGGGTCAAAACCTCCAATGAATTCTTTCACCTGGAAACTCTGCCAGCCACGGCCATCGTCGTCGGCGGCGGTTATATTGCCGTGGAGCTGGCCGGGATTCTAAATGGACTAGGGGTTCAGACGACGCTGGTTTATCGGGGCGATCTCATCCTGCGGGGCTTTGATCTGCAGATTCGCGAGATTGTCACCGAAGAATTGCAGAAAAAGGGTGTTCAGCTGCTTCTCAACGCCGATGTGCGTGAAGTACGACGTCGGGGCCCGGACGACTTTGTGGTTCAACTGTCGCCGGGTGACGAGCTGCAGGCCGGTCTGGTGCTCTATGCCACCGGCCGCAAGCCGCTGGTTCACGGCCTGGGGCTCGAGGAGCTGGGCGTTCAGTTGAATGTGGTGGGTGAGATCGAGGTCGATCAGTTCTACCAGAGCAATGTGCCTGGTATCTATGCCCTGGGCGATATCACGCCGGGACCAAAGCTGACCCCCGTGGCGTTGGCGGAAGCGATGTGCCTGGTGCGCCATTTGTTTCAGGGCAGCCAGGAGACCCTGGACTACCGCAATATTGCAACGGCGGTGTTCTGCCAACCCAATATTGGTACGGTGGGCCTCACCGAAGAGGAGGCCCGTGAGCAGGTTGGTTCAATCCGCGTGTATGAGACAGGCTTCCGGCCCATGAAGGGCACGATGAGTGGCAGTAGTGAGCGGACCTACATGAAATTGGTGGTCGCCGATGAGAGCGATTGCGTGGTAGGCGCCCATATGGTCGGACCGGACGCTGGAGAAATCATTCAGGGTATAGCCATTGCCATTCGAGCCGGCGCCACCAAACGCCTGTTCGATACGACAATCGGCATTCATCCCACCGCGGCGGAAGAGTTCGTGACGTTGAGGGAAGTAAGTCGGCGCTGAGCGCGGTCGAGGGGGCCGTTGATACTTCTGTCAACGGTTACCCTTATGCCTGTGGTTGAAACTAACTCGCCTGCAGTCTCTGTTAACCGAGATTCCATTGTTCCAGAATCGCCTTCGCGGTGCGGTAACCGCTCATGTAAGCGTCTTCAATCCGGCCTCCGACAGTCCAGTCACCACAGCAGTACAGATGACGACCTTCTTCCCGCAGTACGGTCGCTGGCGCACATCCTGTCCCAGCGAGGCGGGCTTGGGGCCAGTACAGCAAGTCGTAAGCAACCGGCATCCCCAGGCTGCGTTGCAGGACCCGGGTAAGCAGCCCATTGGCGAGCACCTGTAGTTGACGTGGCGGGATGTCTCGATGGCTGGCGGACCACTGGGGATTAAACTGGATCAGCCAGGTGTCCAAGAGGTCACGACCACGCCGGCTAGGTTTGGCGCTGTTATGGGATATCCAGGAAATTTCCGGAATCTTGGTAAAAATTCCGCCTACGTCTGTGACGCCAGTGTTGGTCGAGGCGTTATCAAAGCCCAGCGCGACCGACCAGGCGGGCTCATAGCGAACCGTTGCGAGAGTTTCCCGCAGGGCGCTTGTCGCACTAAGCAAAGGTTCGATGCGAGGCGCCGGCAGTGCCAGAATAACGGCGTCGAACAACTCCGGCAGGGCGTTCTGACTGCTCCTTAGGTTGAACAAACTGCCTTTACTGTCGACGGCCCGAATTTCATGGCCATACCGGACATCCAGGTTCGAGGCGAGGGCAGTGGGTAGATGCTGCATGCCGCCAACGCCTACATATCGGACCTCTCGGTCTGGCGACGGGCGCAACAGCCCATCTTCAAAACTGTAAGGCTCAAACTCCCAGATCTTAACGACGCCATCCCCAAGCCATCGCTCGACCTGGCTGCGAAAGTGGGGATCACGTACGGTGAAGTACTGTGCCCCGTGATCAATCAGAGCCCAGTCCGTATGGTGCGTCAACATACGTCCGCCGGCGTGGTTCTCCGCTTCAAACAGCGAAACATCCACACCACCTTGTTCAAGCGTGCTGGCAGCGGCAAGGCCTGAGAGGCCTGCACCGACAATGGCAATTTTTGGTTTCTTGGCTTTCGTGCGGAACAGCCAGCTAAACATCCGTGGCACACCTCCGTCAAAAAACAGGGAAATAGCCGGGCACCAGATTAACTCGCCCTAGACGGTGTGGCATTAAACACCAGGTGTGGGGGTACGTCTATGGCTGTCCGGCGCACAAGGCGGTTGGCGCAGCCATACTGACCGTAGTAGGTTTTGAGTTAGCTACTCAGAAAATGATAAGCGTTCCTTTATGATTGGCGAACTGCTGGGCGAGCTAGCGATAGGGAGTTGGTCCTGTAATGGTTTAGGCCGCGTTCATCGCCACGAGGTCCGGTTGTAATTCTTACAGGGAGGCCCGGTATGAATTGCCGGAGTGAGGGAAACATTCCCCCTCGGTTTCTCCTCTTTCATCGCTATGCTGTTGGACTCGTAACAATCGCCGGCGAGTCTGCGCTCCGGGATCGGCGCTCCAGCGCTGGCACAGGCCTTGCTCATCAGGTGAACTGCTGACATTGAGGAGGTCATCATCCATGGCGCAGCGACAATATCCAAATGACTACAATGATCGACCGGATCGGGTCCGGGACCGTGAAAGAGAATGGCGACAGGGCCGCAATGCAGAGTATCGGGCACATGGATGGGCGCCGGATACGGACCGGGACAGCTCCCTTGGTGAGTACTATCCGACGGATAACTACAATCCAGACGAGGAAGACTTTTTTGATCAGAGTCAGCTCGTCGGAGCTCGCCATCCACGCTCGCTCGCGGATAATCGCCAGACCGGCTATGGCTATGGGTACGCCAAGCATGGCTATGGTTACGCCAAGCCAGGCCGGATGACCAGCGAACAGGAGCGAGGTTACCGCGAAGGCAGGAGCCGCTATGGCGAGGAGCGCGGTGAATCCATGGATGAAGGCTATGGAATCGCATATGGAGAGGCAGCCATCCGCCGTCGTGCAGCCATGCTCGAACCATCCGGCGCCGCAGACTCTGATTACTATTATGGCAGCGGGGAGGATCGGGGGGAGGGCAGTGCGCTACGGCAGGGGTTAGGTCAATCCCACCAACGTCATAGTGCCCGTACTGAGCGCGGGCGGTTTAACCAGGGTTATGCTGGCGCCGGTCATGCTGGTTACAATCCGGATTATCAGAACCACACTGAATATTCCGGCACATCAGGTTATGGCGGGCAGGGTGAAGGTGGCGCTCGCAACTATCCGGATACCTTCGCCAACCAGCCCAATTTTCGAGGGCGTGGGCCAAAGAACTATCAGCGATCAGACGCCCGAATACATGATGAGATCTGCGAGCGTCTGAGCGACGATTCAGCGGTTGATGCCAGCGATATCGAAGTAACGGTCAAAGAGGCTGTTGTGCATCTGGAAGGTCAAGTGGATAGTCGGCGCATGAAGCATCGGGCCGAGGATGTCGTCGCAGATTGCAGCGGCGTGAAAGAAATAGAGAACAGGCTACGGATTGCCGGTGCACACTCGGAGCAGCTATCAACGTAAGCTCACCTAAATCAGTGAGACCGTCCTAAATCAGTGAGACCGTCCTAAATCAGTGAGACCGTGGCTGCCAGGGATGGCGACCATGAGCTTATAGGGAAATCACAGTTCGATACCTGAATGCACCGGCAGGATAACCCCTTGCCGGTGCATTCGGCGCTACTCCGAGTGCTATTTCGGACTTAACGTACGCTACCTCGACGGAACAGGTTAACAATGGCAAGAAGAATGATTGCACCCAGAAATGCAATCCCGAGGGCGGGGAGACTGAAGTTGTCCTGACTTAAGGCGCCGACGCCGAACAGAGGCGATAGCAACATGCCACCAAGTATGGCCCCGATGATGCCAACAATGACATTCAACAGCATGCCTTGTTGAGCGTTAGTACGCATGACGATGCTCGCAAGCCAACCGATAATACCGCCAAGCACGAGCCAGATGATGAAATTAATCATAAGACGATCTCCCTTCCAGGTTAAAGTCTCCACCGCCTAGGTTCGCTAAGGGTGGACTGGGTTCTCGTTTTAGCAAAAGCAAGCCGCGTGCCATGGAAAATAGGCTTTAAAAACAAAATGCTGTGTACGCGTCAACCCCATCCGCTGTAAAGCTTACAAAACGGTAAGCGTAATTTTCTCAATTCTGCGTCGCTGTATACCATCATCCCAACCGAGTTGGGACTATATACCATCTCCCTGTTGTGAGCATGCTTAGCTTGCTCGTCCCTTTAAGAAAAAGCATGATTAGGAAAGTTAAAAAACGTGATGGTATATATATGAATGATGAGATCGCCTCAGCGCAGCTGCGTACGGTATCCCAGTCTTTACAGGCATGCATGGAGAAACTCGAAGAGCAGGTCGCCCGGTTCCAGGAAACCCTGGGCCGAAGTGTGCTCCATTCTGCACGGGTATTTCGCCTGCCGAGGATCCTTGCAGGAGACGAGCATGAGCCATATGATTTGATCCCCACCGATCCCTTGGCAGGGGAAGACGCCCGAGTTGTGGCGGTTCATGCGTATGGTGAGTTCTTTGGCGGATCAGGCGTCAGTACCAAGGCGGTGTTTCGCTTGCCTGGAGTGGTTGCTGTTGAGCCGGGAGATACCGGTCTGCTCAAACAGAGGGTCTTATCGGTTAACCAGGTAAAAGACGATTTTACAGAAGTGATCCGACAGGTTGAGGATCGAAACTTGCGCTTTGAGATCGTCCACCGGCTGTTTCCCATGTTGATTACGCTTCAGGTGACACGACAGATCCAGTGTTATAACGAAGCCATGCGTTCAGTCACCTTCACCTGGGGACGCAAGTCATCCATTCGGGTCGTGTCCCGCGATGAACTGTTGGCGACGCTAAAGCGTTTGCGCCACCAAAAGCCGCTTGCGTTCGATGAGGACCGCTGGCTTGAGGCAATTCAGGACGACATGGTGCGGTTGCTCGCACTGCCTCAGGACGTCGAGCTTCGCTACCGCCGGGATTTAAAAGTTCGCCCCATGGCGAACCTGCTACTCGCAGATGGCACAAAGTGGCTGCGGGAAGCAAATCTTCCGATTCTGATTCTGAATCCGGCTGATAATTTCCGGATCGGTGAGTTGCCTGACTATAACGCCAGTGAGAAGCCAAAGCGCGGGAGGAAAAATCCTCAACGGCTGACAGAAGATGAACGGTATCTCACCTGTTTGCCGGTGTATCGGGCGAAGAGCTAACGTAGTTCGGATTAATGGATTTAGTTGTTTAGCGAGACAGGAAACGAGACCTGAAGCGGGAAATACCCGCTATAACCCCGGTGGCAGGTTGTTCCAGTACGCTCGTTGCAATAACCGTTTCGCATATAGGCCTGCCTCATGTCTGGTGCGAAATTCGCAACCTACCAATGTGTTACATACAGATAGAAACGTATGTAAAATGGCCGCCATTGCATTGACTGCTGGAGAGCCTCTAATGCCCCGCCTTTCAGAACACGTTCGATCTTCGTCCATTATTCCCTGGTTCGCGACGGCTTTTCTTGCCTTGGCGGGTTGTGGCGGAAGTGAAGAAGGCGCTCAGTCTGCCCCCGGGGGGGGGGCGCAACAGCAGGCGATGCCGGTTCAGGTACTGGTTGCGCAGCCCACCACGGTTCCGATCACACTGGAAGCGGTTGGCCAGACCGAAGGGGTGAGGGAGGTGGAAGTTCGAGCACGGGTCGGGGGTATTCTTGAGGAGCGCCTATACAACGAAGGCGCGGTCGTTGAAGCCAAGCAACCCATGTTCCAGATCGATCCCAAACCTTTTGAGATCGCGCTTGCCCAGGCCAAGGCTGCGCTGGCGCAGCAGAAGGCTGGCTTAACCCAGGCCCGGCGAGAAGCAGCGCGGCTTGAAGGTCTGGTCAGCCAGCAGGCGGTGAGCCAGCGTGAATACGATGAAGCGGTGTCCGCGGCGGAACTGGCAGAAGCTGGGCTGCATGCTGCAGAAGCGAGGGTACGGGAGGCCGAACTGAACCTGTCCTATACCCTGGTGAGAGCCCCTGTTGCTGGTATCTCTGATCGCGCTCGGCAGTTTGAGGGTGCTCTGATCAGCACCACCGGCGAGTCCAGTCTGCTGACTCGCATTTATCAGGTAGATCCTATTCGGGCACAGTTCAGCCTGGCTTATTCGGATCTGGCAGCCTTGCCAGGCGGCCAACTCTCTCCCCAGAACGTACAGGGGGCCAGGCTGATCCTGCCCAATGGGGATTTGTATGCCGAAGTCGGCAAACTGGATTTCTCGGCTAGCGCCATCGATCCGCAGTTGGGCACCGTGCAATTTCGAGCCGAGTTTTCCAATCCGAACCGCGCAGTGCTGCCAGGCCAGTTTGTGCGGGTGCGGGTTCTGGTGGGAGAGCAGCAAGGGGTATACCTCGTGCCTCAGGCGGCGGTGATGCAGTCCACCCAGGGAACATTCGTGTTTCTGGTACGTGACGGCAAGGCGACGGTCCAGCCCGTGAAAGCGGGGGAGTGGTTCGGTCAGGACTGGGTCATCAAGGGTGGGTTGCAGCCCGGCGATCAGGTGATCGTGAATAACCTGATCAAGGTTCGCCCCGGCGCGCCGGTGCAGGCAATTCAGCCCGGTCAGCAACCGCAGTCCGGTCACGAATCGGCGGCCAAGGGCTAAGAGGGCGGACTCATGGCAAGGTTTTTCATCAATCGCCCAATTTTCTCGGCGGTTATCTCGATCATTTTTGTCATTGCCGGACTTGTGGCGTCCGGCGTGTTGCCCATCTCGCAGTATCCGGAGATCACGCCGCCCACGGTCAACATTACGGCCAACTATCCTGGCGCCAGTGCCGAGACGTTGGCGAAAACCGTCGCCGCGCCCATAGAGGAGCAGCTTTCCGGAATTGAGGGGCTGATCTACTTCAACTCGCAATCCAGCTCCAACGGACAAATGACCATTACCGCGACGTTCGCGGTGGGGAGCGATCCGAAACAAGCCACCATCGATGTGAACAACCGGGTTCAGCAAGCGCAGCCGCGTCTGCCGGAAGAGGTACGCCGCAACGGCGTGACAGTCCAGCGCCGATCCACCAGCTTTCTGCAAGTGGTGGCGCTGACGTCGCCCAATGACACTCATGACACCCTGTTCATGAGCAATTACGCGACCATCAACATTCTCGATGAGATCAAGCGGGTTCCCGGCGTCGGCGATGTCATCGTGTTTGGTGCGCGCGACTACGCCATGCGGATCTGGTTGCGCCCCGACAAGATGGCCCAGCTTGGCATCACCACAACGGATATTCGCCAAGCCATTAACGCGCAAAATGCCCAATACGCGGCGGGTAAAATCGGACAGGAGCCAGCGCCGAAGGGGCAGGTGCTTACCTATACAGTCACCGCTCAAGGCCGCCTGGCGGAGCCCGAACAGTTCGGCGACATTATTATTCGCGCCCAGGGTTCTCAAGGGCTGTTGCGGCTCAAGGATGTGGCACGGGTAGAGCTTGGCGCTCAGTCCTATGACTCATTCGCGACGCTCGATGGGAAGCCGGCGGTCAACATCGGGATTTTCCTGCAGACCGGCGCGAACGCCCTGGCGGTGGCGGAAGCCGTTAACGCGCGCCTGGCCGAACTGGCGGATAGCTTCCCGGACGACCTGACCTATAGCGTTCCGTTCGACACCACCCGATTCGTGGTGGCGTCCATCGATAGCGTGATCCATACGCTGCTTGAAGCGGCACTGCTGGTTTTGCTGGTGGTATTCGTGTTCCTGCAAAGCTGGCGGGCGACGATTATTCCCATGATCGCGGTGCCCGTGTCGTTGATCGGCGCATTTGCCGGACTGTATCTGTTCGGATTCTCGATCAACACGCTGACCCTGTTTGCCATGGTATTGGCGATCGGTATCGTGGTGGACGACGCGATCGTCGTTCTGGAGAACGTTGAGCGTCTGATGCGCGAGCAGAAAATGGCGCCGAAAGAGGCGGCCATTGAAGCCATGCGCGAGGTTTCGGGCGCCATCATCGCCATCGTACTGGTATTGCTGGCGGTGTTCATACCAGTTGCCTTCCTGGGCGGAATTGCCGGACAGCTCTACCGTCAGTTCGCGGTGACATTGGCCGTGGCGGTGGTAATTTCTGGTATTACGGCGCTGACCTTGACGCCGGCGCTGTGCGCGCTGATGTTGAAGCAGAGCCATCACGAGTCTCGTCTGTTCCGCCCGTTCAACATCGGCTTCGACCGACTGACCCGCTTTTACACCAGCACCGTCGGGTCGATCATTCGCCACAGTGTGATTGGCATGGTGCTGTTTGGCCTGGTTATCGCCGGCTCCTGGTATTTACTACAGCGGGTTCCCACCGGCTTCGTACCACCCGAGGACCAAGGCTACCTGATCAGCGCAATTGCGTTGCCGGATGGCGCCACCTTGCAACGAACGACCGCGACAGCAGCGCAATATCAGGCTGCCCTGGCGAAAAACCCGAATGTGGCGAATGTCGTCGCGATCTCCGGCTTCGACCTGATCGGGGGCGGTAACAAGACCAATGCCGGCACCGTGTTCGTTCCCCTGACGCCCTGGGAGGAGCGCGAGACCAAGGCCCAGGATCTGGCCCCACAGCTGACCGGCTTGGGCATGGGTTTTCCCGACGGCATGGTGTTTAGCTTTAACCCGCCGCCCATTCAGGGGCTGGGAACCGCCGGGGGTTTTGAGGTGTATGTGCAGAACCGTACTGGCGCGAGCGTTCAGGAGCTGAACGAAGTGGTGCAGGGGTTTATGGCTGCCTTGGCTGCACAGCCCACGTTAACCGACATCAACTCCTTCTTCCGACCCACGGTACCGCAGCTGTTTGTGGAGGTGGACGAGGCCAAGGCGCTGTCCATGGGCGTGCCGGTGGTAGAGGTCTACGATGCCCTGCAAAGCACGATGGGATCGCTCTATATCAACGACTTCAACCGCTCCGGACGAACCTTCCGCGTGCAGCTGCAGGCGGAGGCGGAATACCGCGCTAAGCCAGACGATCTGACCAAGGTCTACGTGCGCTCCCAGGCCGGTGAAATGATTCCCCTCGGTGCACTGCTGCGCATCCAGACGGTTGTCGGAGCCGAGCAGTTGGAACGCTTCAATGGGTTTCTGGCCGCCAAGGTGATGGGCAACGGAAAGGTTGGGGTGAGTTCCGGCGAGGTGATCAGCCTGGTTGAAGCCCTGGCCGAGAAAGAGCTGCCCGAGGGCTACACCATTGCCTGGACCGGACAAGCCTACCAGGAGAAAGAGACCGGCAGCTCATCGGCACAGGCCTTTATTTTCGCGTTGATTATGGTGTTTCTGATTCTGGCCGCGCTCTATGAGCGTTGGTCGCTGCCGCTGGCGGTCATCATGGCTGTGCCGTTTGCGTTGCTGGGTGCCTTGCTCGGCGTCTTGATGCGCGGCATGCCCAACGATATTTACTTCCAGATCGGGCTGGTGGTGTTGATTGGGCTGGCGGCGAAAAACGCAATTCTTATTGTTGAGTTCGCCGCCCAGAAGCGGGCGGAGGGCATGTCTCTCACGGATGCGGCGGTGGAAGCCGCGCGCCTGCGGTTCCGGCCAATCGTCATGACATCGCTTGCGTTCATTCTTGGCGTGTTGCCATTGGCCATTGCCAGCGGCGCCGGCGCGGCGGCGCGCCAATCCATGGGGACCGGGGTGGTCTTTGGGATGTTGGCGGCGACCTTTGTGGCGACGCTGTTCATCCCGATGTTTTTCAAGGTCCTGTTATGGCGTTCCAAAGAAACCGCGCAACCGATTCAGTCGGCTGACACGCGTGCGGAGGGTGCAGAATGAAGACGACAAGGCAGTCGAGGACCGCCATCCTACTGGCAAGCTTGTTAACCAGCGGCTGCATGGTTGGTCCGGATTATCAGCGGCCTGATGTGTCGCTGCCGCAAGCGTATCCCGAGGCGGCACCTGAGCAAACTGATCGCACACAGGAGATTTCCGATACCTGGTGGACGTTGTTCAATGATCCGGCACTGAACGAACTGGTCGAAAAGGCATTGCGGGACAACGCCGAGTTGGCGCGGGCCGTTGCCAGAATCGAAGAGTCGGAAGCCGTTCTGCGACAGGCCGGTGCGGCCTTGTATCCGGAACTGGGGCTAGGCTCTTCCGCGACGCGGCGCAAGGCCAGTTCCGAGATGACGAATTTGCCAGCGGGCGCAAGCCGCACGGGCAACAGTTTCGAGCTGGCGGCCACCACGGCCTTTGAACTGGATTTCTGGGGCCGGTTACGCCGCGCCAGTGAAGCCGCCCGAGCCCAGGCGCTAGCTTCGGTGTTCGCCAAGGAGACCGTCGAGTTGGCTTTGGTCAGCGGCGTCACGCAGGCCTATCTGAACCTGCGTGCGCTGGACGCCCAAGTGGTTGTGAGCCGGGAGACGCTGAAAACCCGGGAGCGGACCCAGGATCTGGTGGAAAAGAGACGCCAGGGCGGGATTGCATCGCCGCTGGAAGTAGAGCAGGCGGAGATTGCCCGGGCGGGCGCCGCGGCCCAGCTGTCGGACTTGGTCCGGCAGCGGGCTTTGGTGCAGCATCAGCTTGCGGTACTGGCGGGCGATGTGGCGCTCAAGGTGCCTGAGGAGGATCTGCGTAATCTCCTGATTCCGCCCGTGCCACCGGTTGGCATGCCCTCGGAACTGTTGAACGAGCGTCCAGATATCCGCCAGGCGGAAGCGCAACTGGCATCCACTAATGCGTTGATCGGGGTTGCGAAAGCTGCGTTGTTCCCATCAATTTCCCTGACCGGCGCATTCGGTGGGCAGAGCCGGGAGCTGTCGGACCTGTTTGACGATCCCGCACGTTTCTGGTCTTTGGGGGGGGCGCTGGACCTGCCGCTCTTCGATGCGGGCCGCCGTTCAGCGCGGGTCGATGAAGTGTCGGCGGTTCAGCGCCAGGCACTGGCGAATTACGTACAAACTGTTCGCGTGGGATTCCAGGAGGTCAACGATGCGCTGGTGAACCTGCACCAGACCGCCGTGACGGAAGAGGCGCTGGCCGCCCAGTTGGCGGCGGCGAAACGCGCCGTGGAGATTGCCGAGATTCGGTATACCGGCGGTTATTCAGGCTTTCTGGAAGTCCTCGATGTGCAACGTTCCGCCAACAATGCGGAATTGCAGTATATCCAGAACAGGCAGCAACGCCTGGTGGCCACGATCAGTCTGATCAAGGCCTTGGGTGGCGGCTGGAAGGAGGCCGCGGCTACCAACGCGCCGTGATGTAGTCGAACACTTCCTCGATGTACCCGATGACGTAGCGTCTGAGGGTATCGCCGTGGCGGTCCTCATTGGGCACACGATCATCCAGCCATTCTTCGCCACCGGAGAACAGCACATGGGTGTTGCGCTCGCTGGGTACTACCAGTGCGAACCGACCGTCCTGATAGACCATGTCACGGTGGCCGACTGCAAGCTGATTGAGTTCCGCGCCGCTGAGGGATTCAATCAGTTCAATCGCCTCGCTTTGTCTGGGGGCCATTGGGATCCTCCTGGCTTGAAAATCCCATTATAATGTTGCCCGCCAGTGGCCCCTCGTCCTAGTAGCCAGCGGTGCTCGTGGCCCTATCGGTCACGGTGTAAGGGGGGTGAGCCCGGAATTAGTCACAGTTCATCGTCGGCCCCTTCATTTACACCTATACTAACGCACGTTCGACTGCGCCGAGGCACCTGTCTCGTGTTCCGCGGCGAGCGCTTTTGATCCAGGAGATGCCTTG
>CAYXVO010000001.1:11730-25193 GCA_964467875.1 uncultured Pseudomonadales bacterium
GTTATGACGTGGTGGAAATCCCGTCGCTTTCGGTATATTGCAGTGACCTTTCGGGTTCTGCTATTGCTGCTCGTGACGCTGAGACTCGTATTTTTAGGATTCTTTTCGGAAGTTGGCGGCAACCTTGAAGTCGCAACTTCCACAATCCTGCAGACACTTTTTATTGGCTTTAAGTTTGACCTTCGGCTGGTTACCTTACTGCTTCTGCCGATTGGTATGTTGTGCTACATGCCACGCTTTAACCTGTTGACCTCAACGGCAATGCGCCATGCTGCGCGGGTGTACTGGGGTGTTGCCGTTCTCGCGGTCACGCTGATCTACATCATGGATTTTGGCCACTACAACTATCTTGGCGTCCGGATTAATTCCACCGTCTACCGGTTTGCGGAAGATGCTGGGATTTCCGCCCAGATGATGTGGGAAAGCTATCCTGTCGTCTGGATCACCCTGGGCTGGCTGGCGTTATCAGCCGCAGTTGTTGCCACCCTAATTAGGGTCGAGAGATCGACACTGGACGGCCAGGCGGTCGAGGTGCCAAAAAAACACAAGGCCATCGCCGTGTTCATGGTTCCGTTGCTGACGATCTACTGTCTGCTGGGACGTACCACTGACATCAATATTCAGAATCCGGTGCCGTTGCGTTGGAGCGACGCATTTTTCTCCGGCAACCAGGCGGTCGGCGCGCTTGGCCTGAACCCGGTACTCTTTCTATACGATACCACGGGTGTGAAGGCTGACGACTTCGACCTGGACCGTGTGCAGGAATACTATCCGCTGATGGTGTCCTATTTGGGCGTGCAGAATCCTGATCCGGCCCAGCCGCACTATGATCGCTTGATCGAGCCGCAGCCGCATCGCCTGCAGTACGAACGAACGCCGAATGTGGTGTTTATCATGCTGGAGTCGCTCGGTGCGAGCCGCGTCGGCTACCTTGGCAATGCCTTGATGCCCACGCCAAATCTGGACCGTCTGGCGGGTGAGAGCTGGATGTTCAAGAACTTCTACGTGCCCGTCGCGGGTACGGCGAAGACCGTCTGGGCCAGTATCACCGGCATTCCGGACGTGACTAAGGAGGAGAGCGCGACCCGTAACCCCTTGATCGCAAGCCAACGCCTGGTTCTAAACGAAATGCAGGACCACAACAAGCTCTACTTCATTGGCGGTAGCGCTGGCTGGGCCAACATGAGTTCACTGATCAATCAAAGCATCAATGGTGTCCGGCTGCTGCAGGAAGGCCAATGGAAATCTCCCGTTGTAGATGTGTGGGGCATTTCCGATCTGGATCTGTTCAAGGAGGCCGACCAGATTCTTCGCGAGCAGCCCAGGGACAAGCCTTTCTTTGCCTATATCCAGACGGCGGGTAATCATCGTCCGTTCACCATCCCCAAGAACAATGATGATTTCAAAGTGCTTGAATTGCCGGAAGAAGAAGTCGCCAAACACGGCTTTCGTAGCCCGGCACAATTCAATGCCGTTCGGTTGCTGGATTACAACATCGGGCGCTTCATGGAAATGGCGGAGGCCAGCGGCTACCTGAATGACACGATTTTTGTGCTGTTTGGCGACCACAATAACCGTATTACCAGCTTGCCCCATATGCCTGCCCATGAAGTCCTGCAACTGGAGAGCACCCACGTTCCAGGGCTGATCTATGCGCCTGGCTATTTAGAGCCACGCGTGATCGAGGAGGTAGTGAGCCTGGTGGACATGGCGCCAACGGTCGCCAGCTTGTTGGGTATGCCTTATCGCAATACCACGCTTGGGCGTGATATCCAGATGCCGGTTGCCGAGAAGGATCAGGCGCGGTTCATCGTCATCCGCGAGGGCAGTTTCCCGATCCTGGGCATGGTGACGAAGGAGTTTTTGTTGCGCATCAATCATGATGGCACGGGTGCAAGCCTGCATCGGGTAAACAGCGAAACGCCCGAGGCGGATGTATCGAAGGAATTTCCGGAGATGACCAAGCACCTGAGCGAACTGGCATTGGCCATTTATGAAAGCTCCCGGTACCAGTTCTATCAGAACCGGGCCCAGGAGCAGGTCAAGCTAACCGCAAGGGTCCACTAATTGGTCATTAATCGGCCGTTAACTGGTTATTAATCAAGAGACAGGTTTTGGCGCACCGGGAGCACTGCCTCCCGGTTGCGCAACTGGCGCGCCCGCGCCGTGGCCGTATTGAATCCCCACCGCACCGACACTACCAGGGCATAAATCGCCAGGGCCGGGTCTATCACGTAATCCCAGTAGTTGTTCGAATCGTGCATCCCATTCAGAAATGCAAGGGTGGCCAGGGTCAGGGCAACTGCCGCGACATAATGGCGCCAGTAGCAGAATGCCAGTGCCGCCACACCGCCCAGAATCAACAGCAAATCAGGTTGATAACCGAGACGATAGGGGTCAACGGGGCTCAGACCCAGGGTGGCCGGGTAAAGAAATAGTCCTACCACCGCAAAGAACATCAACGGGGCGATCCGCTTGGGGTGTGTGGCAGTCTCTGCCTGCTGTGCCGGAGAGGCTTGCAGGGTATGGCGTGCCGCGCCTGCGATCAGTAGCACCAGGGTCGTGATCGCCAGATCATCCAGCAGGCCGCGCCAGTAATATACGAGCGGCAGGCCGTCAATCGGGAGCAGGCTGAAAGCCATCAGTGTGGTCAGGACCAGCAGGCGCGCGCGCAAATGGAGCGTGCCCATCGGTAGCAGCAGATAGATAACGAGCGCGAAAACGAGTGCGGATTGAATGAGGGCAAGATTCATTGTTTTTGCTCCAGCCAGGCGCGATTAAACGTAACGTGTTTGATCATGCTTTTGTTCCAGGTGTAAATCAGATGGAATCGGCCATCGTCGCTTTGAGTGAGATAGGGATAGTCATACTTGAACTCACAGCCTTCCTCTTCGCACATGCGTTGGTCGAGCTGAGCCAGGTAGTCGCCCAGCCGACTGGCGTGGGAGTCATTGTCGCTTTTTAGAAACTCAGCGGTGATGTGCTCGCGAAAGAGGTCCGTGGGCAGGTGATCGCCATCGCTTGGTGCCTGCTCAATCACCTTGACGCGGCGCCAGTGGCGCAGCTTGTTGTCCGCCAGGAACAGACTGAGGCGATGGCGGCCCCTTTCCAGATCGTTGAGCGCCAGCAGAATTTCGTCTTCGTCATAGCGGATGGCCGCGAGTCCGGAATTGGGATTGGCGATTTCCGTGACCAGGGGCTCGGACCATTGCAACCCGCTTGCGCTGGATTCGCTGATCATCATGCGGTTGGGTGGCTCCCCAGCGTAGCGCAGAACGGCGATTGCCTGGGTGGGGCTCAGCGCAACCACGTCTGGCTGAAGCGTGCGGCGACCATGATCGATGCGTGCCTTGTCCAGAATGCGTCCGTCACGATCAAGTCGTAGGTATTCCGGAAATTTTCCCATGCTTTCGTGGTAAACGGGCAGGCCAATGGATCCGTCAGCGTGAAACACCGGATTGCCACGCACCAGCGTCGAGACGTTGAAAAAAGGCGAAGTGACGAGGCGTTTGGGCGTGCTCCAGTTGGTGCCCAAATCTTCCGACACCATATAATTGATGGCGCTACCGGCCCAACCTCCGACCGAAACCGAGACATAGAACAACCAGAGCTTGCCATCGGGCGCCTGGCCCAGAACTGGATTGCCGAGTTTGCGAATCATGCGATCCACGGCCTGTTCGGTCTGGTCCCGTTCCGCTAGAACATCGTTCTGGCCCCATTCCCGGGTCACGGGATTGTAGCGTGCGCTATAGATCTTGACGTCGCGCGCACCTTCGCGGGTGCCGCCGAACCAGGCCGCCATCATGCTGCCATCGTTCAACGTCGTCAGGGTTGCGGCGTGGGTAAACAGGTCCAGGGTTTGGGTGACGAAATCACTGTCGTGGTAAGGCGCTTCATCCATGACCCCCGGAGGGATTTCCGGCGCCATGAACGCTGCTTCCGACACCGGTGGCTGGGACCAGTACGCGGTCGTGAAAACGGCGGCAACCGCGAGAGCTAAAATCGGCCGGCCGAATTTGTGCCAGCGGCGGCCGGGCTGAACAGATGTCATCAAACAGGGCTCCAATACAACAACGACAACTTCATTGGATGGCATGTCATCCAAACCATGCCCGACATCCATGCGGGGCGAGCGCAGGGCGCTCTCTTCGGTAAACGAATATGATAAAAAGTCACTTGTGGACTGTGAAGCAAAAAGCGAGTTTTATGCCAAGATCCAGGGCAGCGTAAGTTTAGACGAAGTCTTCACTGGACGCTGTGTTAAAGCCGACAGTTTTGCTCATAAGTATTACAGGAGTTCAACCGTCATGATTTTGGATTATTTCCGGATAAAGTTATCCGGATAAAGGGAGTCGGTAAGGTGCGGGCTGTTTATAATGATGCTTAAACCATGTTACGGCCGTTCTATTGCGAGTATTTTTGTATATATCAATAAGATAGCTTTCAAAGTTAAAGTAAATTCACGATGACAATAACGGATTGAGGAAACCAAAACCATGATTGATTCTGTTGGCTATGCGGCCGAACGAGGAGATAGCCCACTCGCTCTGTTCCGGTTCAAGCGGCGCGATCCCGGTGCCCATGATGTGGAAATCGAGATTCTGTACTGTGGCGTTTGTCATTCCGACTTACACACAGCGCGTGACGAATGGCATAACACTGTGTTTCCGGTGGTTCCGGGGCATGAGATCGTCGGCCGGGTGGTACGCGTGGGCGCACAGGTCACCAAGTTCAAGCCTGGCGACATGGCGGGCGTTGGCTGCATGGTGGATTCCTGCCAGAGCTGCGGCTCCTGTGCTGAAGGGCTCGAGCAGTACTGTGAGAAAGGTTTTGTCGGTACCTATAACGGAGAAGAGGGCCACACCGGCGGTATGACCTATGGTGGTTACTCCAACAACATCGTGGTCAAGGACTCGTTCGCACTGCGCATTCCGGACGGTCTCGATCCTGCTGGCGCCGCACCACTACTGTGCGCTGGTATTACAACCTACTCGCCTTTGAGGCACTGGAAGGTGAAGAAGGGCGATAAGGTCGGTGTGGTCGGCCTGGGTGGCCTGGGCCACATGGCGCTCAAGATTGCCCATGCCATGGGGGCTTATGTGGTATTGTTCACCACGTCACCGGACAAGAAGGAAGATGCGCTGCGTCTGGGCGCCGATGAAGTCGTGGTGTCAAAGAATACCGCAGAAATGAAAGCTCACCGCAACAGCCTGGATTACATCCTCAATACCGTGGCCGCGCCCCACAATCTCGATCCGTTTCTGAACCTGCTCAAGCGCGATGGCACCATGACCCTGGTCGGCGCTCCCGCCGAGTCGCACCCGTCGCCCGGCGTATTTAACCTCATCATGAAGCGCCGCACGTTGGCCGGTTCTTTAATCGGGGGAATCGCGGAAACCCAGGAGATGCTGGACTTTTGCGCCGAGCATAATATTACCTCGGACATTGAGCTGATCCCGATGCAGAAGATTAACGAAGCCTATGAGCGCATGCTCAAGAGTGACGTGAAGTACCGTTTCGTCATCGACATGGAGACACTCAAGCAGGAGGCTTCTGCATAGTCACTATCAGTTGAGTCACTATCAGTTGAGTCACTGTCAGTTGATTCACTACCAACCTGTTGCCGACTTTTTTGCGTGCGCTATATCAAGAATCGCCTGCTGGTCGAGCGTTACCGCTAATCAAGCGTTCGTTCTGCAGAGTCTTGCGCTACGGAGTCTGGTCTTAGCCAGAGCCGCCAGGGATTCGTACCCTGGCGGTACTCATTGTTGAGCGCCTGGCTCTTGTTCTCATGGAAAATCCGTTACACTTCCCATCGCTTACCGTGTTTGATTTCCCGCCTTGATCACCAGGATGCCGCCGTTTCCCCATGACATTTCGCCTGATCCATACCTCCGACTGGCATTTAGGCCAGCATTTCTACGGCAAAAGCCGTGCGCCCGAGCATGATGCGTTCTTGCAGTGGCTGTTACGGCAAGTGGAAACTCATCAGGCCGATGGTGTGATTGTGGCGGGCGATGTCTTCGATACGGGTGCACCACCCAGTTACGCCCGGGAGTTGTATAACCGGTTTATCGTTGATTTGCAGCGTCTGGGCGCCACCCTGGTGGTGTTGGGTGGCAATCATGATTCTGTGGCCACGCTCAATGAATCGCGGGAGTTGCTGGCCTGCCTGAATACGCGGGTCATCCCGGGGGTTCTGGCCGATCCCGCCGAACAGGTTCTGATGTTGCATAATCGAGCAGGCGAGGTGGGGGCGGTTGTGTGTGCGGTGCCGTTTCTGCGTCCACGGGATGTTCTAACCAGTGAGGCCGGACAAAGTGGGGCGGATAAGCAACAGGCTCTCCAGAACGCGATTGCCAGTCACTACCGAGACTTGTTTCAGCGGGCGCAGGCCGTGCGGGAGCGTTGCGCCGCTCCGGTACCCATCATCGCGACCGGGCATCTAACCACAGTTGGCGCCAGCACCAGCGAATCGGTGCGCGACATCTATATCGGGACGCTGGATGCCTTTCCCGCCAGTGCCTTTCCAGCGGCCGATTACATCGCACTCGGCCATATCCATAAGGCGCAGAAAGTTGGAGGGGCGGAGCACATCCGGTACAGCGGCTCGCCACTGGCCTTGAGCTTCGATGAACACAGCCGGGACAAATCGGTGCTTCTGGTGGAGTTCAAGGATGGCAAGCTCGACCAGGTTCAGCCGCTGGCGGTACCCTGTTTCCAGCCCATGGAGGTGCTTCGCGGCTCGCTGCGGGAAATTGAGGTCGCGCTGGAGTCGTATCGTACGTTGCCATCAGAAGGACCCACGGTGTGGCTGGATATCGAGGTTGGCACGCAAGACTACCTCAACGATCTACAGCGACGGATCCAGGCGCTTACCGAGGAGCTTCCGGTCGAGGTTCTGTTGTTGCGTCGCGCCCGTGCGGGGCAGCAGTCGGCTCTGTTCGGCGAGGCCAAGGAAACGCTCGCGGAGCTCTCCATTAACGATGTATTCGAGCGTCGCCTGGAACAGGAAACCTGGGAGACGGACGAAGAACAACAGCGCGCGGCACGATTGCGCGAATCCTTTCACCAGATAGTTGCCGAGTTGGAAGCTGGTGATCAGACATCGGACGGTCAGCCGTGAGAATTCGCAGTTTACGTTTCAAGAATCTCAATTCCCTGAAAGACGAGTGGAAGATCGACTTTTTAGCGGAACCTTTCAGCAGTAACGGCCTGTTCGCGATCACCGGGCCGACGGGCGCGGGCAAGACCACCTTGCTGGACGCTATCTGCCTGGCGCTTTATCACCAGACACCGCGGATCAATGTCTCGCCGACCCATAACGAACTGATGACCCGGCACACAGCCGAGTGCCTGGCGGAGGTTGAATTTGATGTCAAAGGCGAGGGTTACCGAGCCTTCTGGAGTCAACGGCGCGCCCGCAATCTGCCGGATGGCAAGTTCCAACCGCCACAAGTGGAACTCAGCCGTCTTGACGGCACCATTCTGGCCGACAAGATCAAGGACAAGCTGACCCTGATCGCCGAGCTCACCGGCCTGGATTTCAACCGCTTCACCAAGTCCATGTTGTTGGCCCAGGGCGGCTTTGCGGCCTTTCTCAACGCGCCACCCAATGAGCGCGCCGAATTGCTGGAGGAACTCACCGGCACGGAGGTCTATGGCCAGATCTCTGAGCGGGTCTATGGCCGTCATCGGCATGAAAAGCAGCTCCTGGAGCAACTTCACGCCAGAGCCGCCGGCGTGGAATTGCTCAACGAACTGGATATCAAAGGACTTCACGAACTCAATACGGCATTGACGGCGCGGGAGCGGGAGTTACTGGAGCGCCAGCGGGTGCTTCACGGGGAAAAGGCCTGGCGTGACAAGTTAGATGATGCGGAACGTCGCCGTATCTCCGCGCAGGCCATGCTTGCGGACGCCCAGCGGCATATCGAGGGTCAGGCGGAGAACCTGGCACGCCTTGCCCGTAATGAGCCGGCGGAGAAGATCCGCCCCCTATACAACGATTGGCAAACCGGCACGCGCCAGGTACAAGAGATCGAGCAGCAGCTAGCGCATAACGATCAGGAACTTGAGCGAATCCGCCTGAATCAACAGGGCCAGCAGCAGGCATTTGCCGCCTCAACCGGCGCGTTGGTCGAGGTCGCCAGCAGACGCGATGCCCTGGAAACGCTGGTGCTGGAGAAGGTCATCCCACTGGATCAGGAACTGACCCAGCTCAATGAACGTCTGGTTGAACAACAAAACTTGCTGGCCGGGACGGAGCAGCAGGTGCAGGCCGCAGGAAGCCAGCAGCTTGTACTGGCAGCTGAGTGTCAACAAATTCAATCCCAGGTGGAACAAGCACAGGCTCACCTTCAGCAGCATCAGGTACTCCAGGGCCTGGGCGAACGTCTTCCACTCTGGCGTGAACAGCTCGGTCGAATTTCCCAGCTTGCATCGGACCAGATGACACTGGCGCGAGACATCGAGGCGCGGGAGCAGGGGTTACGGGACCGTCAGGCAACGGTCAGCCTGCTCACCGAACAGGTCAAATCAGCCTCTGAGGCGCTGGCTGCCCAGCAAATCGTCGAGCGCCAGGCTCAGAATGATCTGGAGCGAACCCTGGCCGGCCGGGAAGTGGCCCAGTTGCGCCAGCAGCTCGACGCGCTGGTGCGGACACAGGCGGCGCGAGAGCGTCTGCGCCAGCTTCAGGCGCAACACCAGGTGCGCTTGGCCGAAGCAGGGGAGTTGGAGGCGACTCACCAGCGGCTTGAACATGAGCGTGTGCAGCAGGCGGCTCTGCTTGAGCAACTGCGTGGACGCTTCAAGGAGCAGAAAGCCCATGTGCAGGACCTGCAACGACTTCTTGTTCAGGAGCAGCAGATCAGCTCGCTGGGCGCCCATCGTTCCGCACTTCAGCCAGGTTGCCCCTGTCCCTTGTGCGGTGCCACCGTACACCCGGCAATCGAACAGTATTCCCAACTGGACACCAACGAGACCGAGCAGCGTCTGGCGCAGAAACAGCAGGCCCTGTCCGAGCTTGAGGAGGAGGGCAGCCGTCAGCGCGAGGGGCTCGCGCGCCTGCAGAGCCAGATCGAATTAACCGGTATTGCGTTGGCGAACGCCCGTGTGGCGGAGCAAGCCCTGGCGCAGGAATGGCTTGCCGCTTGTACCGCACTGCAACTCACGCTGGAGCTAGCTGATAAAGAAGCCTTGGAGCGCTATTGCACGGCAGCCACAGTCGACATTGAAACGCTGACCCGGCAAACGGAGGCGGCGGATCAGGCGCACAAATCATGGCTGACGGCGCGCGACGAACGCCAGAGCCGGGAGCAGCAATCGACCCGGCTGGCCCATGAGCAGGCGTTGGCGCACAAGGAGTGCCTGGGGCATGAACAGCAGCTGGCTCAGTTGCGGGAGCGCCAGCATCAGGTCTCAGGACAGGTCCGCGACCTACAGGAGCAACTGAGGCAGGAATTACAAAGTTTCGGATTCCAACCGCCCGAGCTGGATGCACAGCCGGCATGGTTGGCTCAGCGCGAGCAGGAATGGCATGGCTTCCAACAGGCCCGCACGCGCCTGGACGAGCTCCGTCCCCAGCTGGCGGAACGACAGAATCAGCGGGCTAATTGGGCTCAGAAACAGTCTGAACTTACCCTGGCGCTGAGCAATCAGCAGGAATCGATCACTCAGCAACACCTGTCGATCGAGGCCCGGCAACAACAACGGCTCGCACTGTTCGGGGATAAGCAAGTGGTCGAGGAGCGCGACTCCCTGCGACAGCAGCTGTCCCAAGCGGAACATCGGCAAGCAGAGGCTCGCCAAGCCCTTGAGCAGGTTTCCCTGCGTATCGAGCAGTTACTGGGACAACAGATCGCGCTTCGGGCCAGCCACGAACAGACGGTGCTGCGATGCAAGGATCTGAGCGAGTCCTGGCGTCAGGCGTTGATCGACAGTGGCTTTGTCGATGAGGCCGCGTTTACCGAGGCGCTCTTGCCCGTGGCGGAGCGGGAGTCGCTCCTGACGCTCAAACAGGGTCTGGATCAGCAACTTCAGCGGGCCCAGACGCTTCTGCAGCAGGCGGAGGCCCAATGGGCAGAGCTAGCGCGAACCCCGCTGACTGAATTGTCCCTGGAGCAGCTCTCCGAGCAGTTGGAAGCACTGCCGCTGGAAATGAAAGCGGTCAGTCAGCAGCAGGGCGAGATTCGCCAGACGCTGGACAGTGATCGCTTGCGACGCCAGGGGCAGGAGGAACTCTTGCGCGAGATCGAACGCCAGCAGCAGGTGACCGATGACTGGGCCCATCTCAACAGCCTGATCGGCGCGGCCGATGGCGCCAAGTTCCGGCGCTTTGCCCAGGGGCTGACGCTGGATCATCTGGTTTACCTGGCGAACCAGCAGTTGGTCCGCCTGCACGGCCGTTACCGGCTCCAGCGCAAGGTGTCGGAAGCGCTGGAATTACAGGTGGTGGATACCTGGCAGGCGGACTCCGTTCGCGATACCAAGACCCTGTCCGGTGGCGAAAGCTTTTTGGTCAGCCTGGCGCTGGCCTTGGCCCTGTCGGATCTGGTCAGTCACAAGACCCGTATCGATTCGCTGTTTCTCGACGAAGGCTTCGGCACACTCGATCGCGAAACCCTGGACACCGCGCTGGACGCGCTCGACAACCTCAATGCAACGGGCAAGATGATTGGCGTGATCAGCCACGTGGAAGCGCTCAAGGAGCGCATACCGGTGCAGATTCAGGTGAAGAAAATGAGCGGCCTAGGGGTAAGCCGCCTGGAATCGCGGTTTTTCGTGGGTTGATCAGCGGCGCGAAGGCGCGGGAGATTGTCGATTAGTGCTGGCTGCCCGGGCCGGATGAGTTTACCGCCATGGCCCGAGTGCCCGCGATGATCATGCGGATCATGACCGAGATCTGGGCCATGACTTCCGGGTGTTTCTCCCGCGGCAGGTCCATGACTGTGGCGCCCATGGCAAATACAAGGCGGGTAATGGCCTTGGCGGCCAGGGCGGGTTGATAAATACCGGTGCCGTTGGACTCGGACAACCGGATCAAATCCTCCCGTAGTTCCTCTTCAAAGAAGCAAAGCTCTCGTTCAACCGCCTGTTTAAAGGCATCGGAGCCGACGGTGCCTTCCCGCAGCAGTACGTGCAGGTAATTCTCGTCGGCATCGAGCTGTTCCATGAAAACCTCGACCGAGGCGGTGACCACGCTACGTTCCACTGCCGCACGTTGGCGGGCTTCGCCAATGATCTTGCGCAAGGAGCGGCCAGCGAGATCGATCAGGGCGACGGCCAGCTCATCGACGTCGTGGAAATGCCGGTAGAAGCTATTGGGCGCGATGCCGGCCTCCCGCGCGACTTCACGCAGGCTCAGGGTCGATACGCTACGATGGGGGCCCACCAGCTTCAGCGCGGCGGCGATTAAGTCATCCCTTGAAATAACAGCCTTGCGTCCTTGCGCCGCCCGAGGGGCGGGTGCTGCTGGCTGCGCGCTGGGCGCATTCAAGTCAGGCGACTTCGACATTAGAGTTCTCTTGGTACAAATAAGCTTTGTACACATAGGCTTCGTACAAATCAGCTTCGTACAAATCAGGTTCGTACAGACAGGCTTTGTACAGACAGGCTTGGATACAGATAAGTATCGATTCAGAAACGCTTCAGTATAGGTCGCTTGAGATTATACACGGCGTGTTCACAATCGCATATTTACAGATGTCTATACAAGTGTATAATAACTCCATAATCACTTACTTGCGCAGATGAGTCTATCCCGTGTCCTTGAATGCTACGTTCCATCGCCTTGCCACACCCTTTGTCGATCCGGCAGTCTTTGACTTCTGGGCTTCAAAGCTGAGTCCAACCCTGAGTTGGAATCGTTGCCTTGCCAAAGTGGTGGAGCGTCGCGCGGAAGCCAAGGGCAGTGTGACCCTTGTGCTGAAACCAAATCGCCATTTCAAGGGCTTTCAACCGGGTCAGCACTTGAATGTCACGGTCGAGGTCAATGGCATCCGCCTTACCCGCAGCTACAGCCTGACGAGCATCCCGCGTAGTGACAGACTGATCTCGCTCACGGTCAAGCTGATTGAAGGCGGCAAGGTCAGTACGGCGCTCTGCCGGCAGGTGCAAGTTGGCGATGTTCTGGAGCTTGGCCCGGCGTTTGGAGAGATGCAGGTACCGACGTCTCCTGCCGCGCCGATCCTGTTGTTGGCGGCCGGTAGTGGCATTACGCCGCTGATGAGCATGATCCGCGCGCTGACCCAGCAACCCCTGACCCAAACGGTAACGCTGCTGTACTGGGCTCGTACCCGCGCGGAAGTTTGCTTTCTGCAGGAACTCGAAGCGCTGGCCAAGCGCGATACCCGCTTTATTCCCAGCTTTGTACTGACCCGGGAGGAATCTCTTCTGCCGGGTGAGTTCACCGGTCGCCCCAGTGAAGCCCTATTGGCCGAACTTATTGCCGATCTCGACGCACAGCAGGTCTATGCCTGTGGCCCGGGTGGGTTTGTGGCGGACGTCAGCGCATTACTGGAAAGCCGCGTCCAGGGTTTTCAGGCGGAAGCCTTTACACTGCCCGCGCAGGAAGTCGGTGATGTCGGACAGGTGCAGGTACATCTGAAGACGAGCGGTCGTACGCTGACACTGCCGGCGGGGCAGTCGCTGTTAAACGCGCTGGAGGCGGAAGGCGTGTTTCCACGTTCAGGCTGCCGCATGGGAATCTGTAATACCTGTGCGTGCGGCAAGCTGGGTGGTAGCACGGAAAATATGATCACCGGCGTAGTGGATCCGGAACCAGCGGGCGCGTTGAAAATTTGTATCAGCCGGCCCCGGTCAGATCTCACCCTGGACCTTTGAGATCCCGGATTCCGAGGTTATGCGCCGAAGCCGCACCCCTTGGAACCTATAACAATATTTTGGACTACAGGAATCTTTATTTATGAGTCATGCAGCCATCAGTCGTCCTCTCACTCCCGACGAACTGGACCGTATGGGCGCCGAACTGGATGCCATCCGCAGCCGCGTCGCCGACGATCTGGGTGAACGCGAAGCCAATCATATCCGCCGCATGGTCAAGTGGGTCCGGTACACGGAAGCCGCGGGCCGCGGACTGCTGTTTGCCAGCTTTTTTCCGCCGGCGTGGGTCGCGGGCAGCGTACTGCTGGGTGTTTCCAAGATCCTTGAGAACATGGAAGTCGGCCACAATATCATCCACGGCCAATATGATTGGATGCAGGACCCGGCCTTTAAGGGCAAAACCTACGAGTGGGATATTGTCGGCACCAGCGAGAACTGGCGTACCTCCCATAACTTCAGCCATCACACCTACACCAACATCAGAGGCATGGACGACGATATTGGGTATGGCACCGTGCGGCTGTTTCCGGAACAACGCTGGAAGCCGGTTTACCTGTTGCAGCCCCTTTATGCGATTATCTTCGCACTCCTGTTTCAATGGGGCGTGGCAATCCAGGAGT
>CAYXVO010000002.1:0-24399 GCA_964467875.1 uncultured Pseudomonadales bacterium
TGATTTTGCCGATTAGCAGGCCCGGCTCGCCCTTCTTGACCCGTTCCATGCAGCCCTTGGCATTGCGAATGGGATCGCGGGTGCACTCGTGGTATTTCACCAGGGCGAACGGTGCCGTGGAGAATCCGACGGTGTTGTCCATGTTGAGCAGGTTGCTGAAGCCGATGTTGCCTTCCGAGGAGGCATAGAGTTCGGCGACCTGCTCGATCCCGAAGCGCTCCTTGAAGGGCTTCCAGATGGACGGGCGCAAGCCATTGCCGACCATCTTGCGCAGGCTGTGAGTGCGCTCGGCCGGTTGCGGCGGCTGGTTTAGCAGGTAACGGCACAGCTCGCCCACATAGCCAAAGCAGGTGGCCTGGTACTTGTGAACGTCGGCCCAGAACTCGGTGGCGGAGAAGCGCCGGCGCAGTGCCAGTGTCGATGAGCCGGCCAGCGCCGCGCCCCAGCACACCAGCAGGGCGGTCGCGTGGTAGAACGGCAACGTCACGTAGATGACGTCCTCGGGCTTCATGTTAAGCGCGATCAGGCCAAAGCTGCCGTAGGCCTTGAACCACTTCTTGTGATTGATCGGCGTCGCCTTGGGCAGCCCCGTGGTGCCTGACGTGAACAGATACATGGCGGTATCCCCCAGTTGCACCGGCGCACTGGGCGTCGGGTTGGAGGACGGGCATTTGGCGATGCTGTCCGCCAGATTGACGTAGCCCCGGGGCGCCGTGCCCGGATCAACCAGGGTATTGGTGTCGGCGAGGTAGAGAAGACTGTTGGCGTGGGCCACGTTCAGCTGGTTTTTAACCGTTTCAAAGTTTTCGAGTAATTCCTCACCCACCACAAACATCTTGGGCCCGGTAATCGCGATGCTGTGCTCCAGCACCTTGCCTTTCTGCGAGGTGTTGAGCATGGCGGCGGCCGCGCCCAGCTTGTTGATTCCGATCAGGGCCGCCAGCAGCTCCGGGCGATTTTCCAGGTAGAGCGCAACCACGTCGCCGTGGCCAATGCCCTGGGCATGGAAATAATGAGCAAAGCGATTGGCCCACTCATTGAACTGGCGATAGCTAATGCGGACATCCTGATAAAGGATGGCGGCATTGTCTCCCAGGGTATCGGCAATTTCCTCGATCTTCTGCCCAATGGACAGGGGCTTCGCCGCATTTTTGATGGAGTAGTAATAGTACCCCCGGGCGATCGAGGGCAGTCTCGTCAGCAGATTGGGTACCTGCTTGAACACATCCTTGGCGGTAACGGCATCGGTGGTCATGGTCGTGTAATTCCCTTCCCTACTATCAATCTTGTTGTGCCGACCCGGCCTGCTCGTACTGATGGCCGAATCGTGGGCAGTTGGAAAAAAGATGTCACTCCGGCACCGGAACAGCGGTATAGGGTGGAGTAAATTCTGACGCGTGTCGCCAGGGTATCCGAGAGCAGGGTGGCACGCATTGGCGATAAAGACAGCCTTTGGGGGAATTTCGGCCAGTCGCTGTGGCACGACGGCTATGGTGCGACGCAGTGGGGGATGCCCGACCACCCTGGTCGGACAAGGCCGGACCCGATGATTAAAATTTGTGCCAAGGCGCTGGTGCCGGACTCGGTAGAGGTTCCAGGCTTGATAGAGGTTCCAGACTTGATAGTGGAGCTCGTATGACTCAAGACATGGATACGTCGCGATGAATTGCAACGTCTTCTTGGTGGATGATCACACTCTGGTACGGGTGGCTCTGCGTGGCTTGCTGGAGTGCATTGAAGGGGTGCGGGTGATCGGTGAAGCCGGAGATGGATGGGCGGCTGTCGAACAGGTCCAGGGTTTGAATCCGGATCTTGTGTTGCTGGATGTCGAGCTGCCGTTGCTGAACGGTATCGAGGTGCTGGTCCAGATGAAGCGGGGGCGGCCGAATCTGCGGATCATGATGCTGTCGATGTACGACAGTCAGGAAACGGTGATCCAGGCGTTACGTGCGGGGGCCTGCGGTTATCTGCTCAAAGGCGCGCAGGCGGTCGAGTTGGAGCTGGCGCTGGGCGCGGCCATGCGTGGTGAACGTTATCTAAGCTCGCGGCTTTCCAAGCCGGTGCTGGATCGCTTGCTGAATCCGGTGCCGGATGCGGTGGCGACCGACACTGCGGATCTTACCCCGCGTCAGACCCAGATCCTGGCCCTGATCGCCCAGGGGCGGGCGGCCAAGGAAATCGCGTTCGAACTGAACCTGAGCGTGAAGACCGTGGCGTCGCACCGGGCTCAGATCATGCGCCGCCTGGATATTCATGATGTGGCGGGGCTGGTGCTCTATGCCGTGCGCCAAGGGTTGATTCCGCTCGAGAACAACGGCAACCGGCGCGCCCAACGGCCAAGCTTAGTAGTACCGAGATAACCCGCAGTTCAGCCTAAACAGCAGTGCCAGAGAACGCGCACGTCAACATTAACAGCAGCTCAACAGATACCGCGGTTCAAACAGATACAGCCGTTCAGTAGAGACAAAACAGAGACAACCATCCGGGATTAACAACAAGAACGAGTCTGGGGGTGTTGCCATGGTCAGAGCAAGGACTTGGTCTTTGCGTACACGCGTGATTGGTTTGGTGCTGGTGATCATCCTGGCGCTGCTGCTATTTCTGGTGGGGCGCACCACGACCTGGCTCAGTGGATGGAGCAGTGGATGGCTCGGCGTGCCGATAGTCGGCATGGGGCTGGCGCTTCTGTGGCAGACGCTCAAGCCCTACGACGCAGTGGCCCAGCAGTTGACCGGCATGCTCGCCGGACGCCGTTCGGTGCGAGCAGGCGCGACTGAGGCGGCGGGCGGCTGCGATGGGCTGGCGCGGCAATTGACCAATGTGCGTCTGGAGCTGCACGAACTTCGAGGTGAATCCGAACGGTACCGGCATCAATACCGGGATCTGCTCGAGCGGATGCCGCTGGCGGTGTTGTCTCTGGATGCAGAGCAGCGTGTGGTCTACGCCAACCCTCAGTTCGAGGCTTTGACGGGGCTGCACGCGACCGACCTGCAGCGTCAGCACTGGAGCCAGATCCTGGTGCCGGACGACCGCTCCCTGATGGCATTGTACTGGCAGGATCTGCTGGTGGGTGGTGGGCACCGTGGCATCCGCCTGCAGCGGCACGATGGGCAGGCGCGCTGGGTCGAGGTCCGGCTCTGCCCGCTGGGAAACCCGCGGGGCGAAGCGGGCTGTCTGGTGATCCTGCAGGATCTGACGGTCGAGAAGCAGGCGCTGGATCTGTTGCACCTGGAACGGCGTAAGGCCATGGCGGTGCTGGATAACGTGGCTGATGCGGTGTTTCTGGCGGATGACGCGGACTTCCTCCTGTATCTGAACCAGAGCGCCCTGCGCCTGCTGGGGCAGGCGGCGGAAACGCTGGTGGGCCAGCCTCTGGCGGTGGTTCTGCGGCTACAGGATGATGCAGGTTCTGCCTCTGTGGAAGAGCAAGGGCGGGGCTACCGGCTGGAAACCGCGGACGGTCGTCAGGTGTCCGTGCGGCTGCGGCTCATTCCCGTGCGGGATGAGGAAGCCGATGCTGGCTATCGCATCTATCTGGTTCGCCCCTTGCGTGGTGCGCAAGAGGTCGCGCAGGATCGGCTGGCCCAGGACCCATTGACGGGGCTGGCCAGTGCTCTGGTGTTCGAGGCACGCCTGGTCGAGGCATTGGCTGCGTCACGCCAGGGCACCAGCCCCAGTGTACTGGCGCTGGTGGATCTGGATCATTTTCGCGGCATTAATGAGCAAGGTGGGCACGGGGCGGGTGATGCGGTACTGTGCGAGGTGGCACGGATTCTGGCCAGTCGCCTGCGCCAGGGAGATCTGGTGGCGCGCCTGGGCGCGGATGAATTCGGCTTGCTCCTGAGCGGCTGTGACAGCCAGCAGGCGCTACCGCTGGTGGAGGCGTTGCGGGCCGAGCTTGAGCAGCAACGCCTGCAGTGGAATGGCCAGGAGTACCGGATGACGGCCAGTATTGGCGTCACGGAAATCGGGGCCACTGACCAGGCTCTGGACGGAATTTTGCGACGTGCCGATGAAGGCTGTGCCCGGGCCAAGGCCCAGGGGCGTAACTTGATCAGGTTGGTGCCCTGGGTTGCCTGATAACCGTGGCCGTTTGCCTGATAAGATAGCCAATCGTCGTGCAAACATGCAGTGAGGAGGCCGTATGGGCTTGTTGGTGAATGGACAATGGGTGGATCAGTGGTACGACACGGAAGCCAGTGGGGGAGAATTCCAGCGGGAGTCAGCCCAGTTCCGGAACTGGCTGACCGCCGATGGCTCGCCTGGACCTGTTGGACAGGGCGGCTTCCCAGCGGCCTCCGGGCGTTATCATCTGTATGTGTCGCTGGCGTGCCCGTGGGCGCACCGGACCCTGATTTTTCGCCACCTGAAAGGCTTGCAACCGCATATAGGTGTGTCGGTGGTGCATCCCCACATGCTGAAGAGTGGCTGGGAGCTGCGTCACGACGATGGCTCGAGTAGTGATGATCTTTACCGCCTGAACTGTCTCTATCAGCTGTATCTCCG
This sequence comes from uncultured Pseudomonadales bacterium, assembly GCA_964467875.1. Lineage (GTDB taxonomy): Bacteria > Pseudomonadota > Gammaproteobacteria > Pseudomonadales > Oleiphilaceae > JAEZAA01. The sequence continues at coordinate 4,507 of CAYXVO010000002.1, forward strand.
GGCCAATGCCGGGTATAGCGGGCGCGTGACCGTGCCCGTGCTCTGGGACAAGCAGCGCGAAACCATCGTCAGCAATGAATCCGCCGACATCATCCGCATGTTCAACCAGGCCTTTGACGGCATCACGGGCAATACCCTGGACTTCTATCCGGACGCGCTGCGCGCCGAGATCGACGAACTCAACGCCGACATCTATGAAACGGTGAACAATGGCGTTTACCGGGCGGGCTTCGCCACCTCCCAGGAGGCCTATGAGGAAGCCTTCGGTCGTCTGTTTGCGACCCTGGACCGGCTGGATACGCGGCTTGGACGGCAACGCTACCTGACGGGGGCACAGCTGACGGAGGCGGACTGGCGGCTGTTCACGACGCTGGTGCGATTCGACGCGGTGTACTTCGGGCACTTCAAGTGCAATCTGCGGCGCATTGCGGATTATCCCCATCTGTCCGGCTATCTGAGAGATCTGTACCAGCAGTCGGGGATCGCCGACACGGTGAACTTTTGTCATATCAAACAGCATTACTACTACAGCCATGACACCATCAATCCCACCCGCATCGTGCCACTCGGCCCGGCGCTGGATCTGGCGGCAGCTCATGAGCGCGCGGAGCTCCTTAACAGGTGATTACCTGACGACCTGTAAAATTTTCCGACCTCGGCCTCAGGCTTTGTAATTCTTGCTGTCCCGCCCCGTCAAATAGCCAGATTTTGCCTGGTCTGCGCGTTGAATTCTGCACTAAATATCTGTTATCAAAGCGCGTTCTGGAATTGGCCTGGGATGTGCTCTTTATCAGCCTGTAAGCCATAAGAAGGCGCGGGGCCGGTCCTGGCATTGCCTGGGGCGGGTGTTCCCGAGCCAAAAAAGGAGACGTCTATGCTTTACTGGGCTCTGATATTTTTTGTCGTCGCAATCGTGGCGGGTTTGTTTGGATTTGGAGGCATTGCCGGGACTGCGGCGAGCATTGCCCAAATTCTGTTCTTTGTGTTTCTCGTGTTGCTGGTGGTATCGCTGATTGCTCATGTGATGAAGGGGCGACCACCACGGTTTTAACAGCAAACCAAGGTAACCGGGAAACTGAAGACCCTGACCATTCCTGTGCGGCGGATGCGAACCCGCTGTGGGCATGTTCCGGTTGTAGCATGATCCTGTAATAGCCGTCACAACGCCCTGGATGTCGCTGCCGTGCTCTGGATGGTCTTTCACCCAGGAAGAAAATGGAGAAAAGCCTATGAACGCTGATATTGCCGAAGCCAAGTGGAAGCAACTGAAGGGTAACCTGAAGCAGCAGTGGGGCAAGTTGACCGACGATGATCTTGATCGCATCAACGGCAAGCGGGAAGAGTGGGCCGGCATCATGCAGGAGCGGTATGGCATGGGAAAGGAAGAGGCCCAACGTGAATTTGAGAAATTCAACCACTGAATGATGATTCCGTGCTTTGAGATCACGCGTAAAGCGCAACCCCCCGCGGCATCGTGAGGCGCTACTGCCCAGGACAGCAGACCTGTTTGATGCTGACATTAAGCCCGCCTTGTGCGGGCTTTTTTAGGTGTGCAGGTTGGACTCGGTGCCAGGGCCGAGCGTAATCTGATACCTGAACGACACCTGAATCCGGACGACTCCTGCGACGGGTATAGCACCCGCGAAGGCACTTTCAGCCATGTCCTATTATCTGGCGGCAAACCTGGTTGCTCTGCTTCATTTTGGCTTCGTGCTGTTTGTCGTGGCGGGCGGACTGTTGGTCTGGCGCTGGCCGGCTCTGGCCTGGATGCATGTGCCAGCGGTGCTGTGGGGGACGCTGGTGATCTCACTGGGCTGGGTTTGCCCACTGACGCCGCTGGAGAATACGCTGCTAAACCAGGCGGGCATGAATGGCTACCAGGGCGGATTCGTGGAGCGCTACATCATGGCGGTCATCTATCCGGAAGGTTTGACGCGCCGCATTCAGATCCTGCTGGGTGGCCTGGTCGCCGCCGTCAACCTGATGGTGTACGGCGGCTTACTGTACCGCCACAGAAATCGATACCGGAGTTGATGATGTCTTTGCTGTGGCCTTGGCTATGACGGTGGCTGCGAGCTTCGCGATGGTTTTAGTGGGGGACGCCAGCGCCGGTGCCTGCCAGTAGACGGCGATCGTCCGGCGTGGCGGGGAGATTCACAAATTCCAGGTGACTGCTGAGCAGATCCAGTGCCTGGTGGTGCTTGCGTAACAGTCGCGCGTCACGGGTCTGGTAATGCAGCAACTGCGCATGGTGGCGGTCGGACACACCGGCAAACACATGAATGACCGGACGCCGGTGTTCATCCTGGGTGACTACGCCGAGAATCCGGATCTCAAGGCGCTTTTCGCCGGTGAAGCGTGGTGGCAATTGCTGAACCACGCCTTTCGCCGAGGGTTCGATTTCCCGGATGGCGCTGCGAAACCAACCCGCGGGAGTACGGTGAAGGCGCTGGGTGGGATGTACCCGCAGTGCCGCTTCCTCAGTGTTGGTATCCGGGGCCTGGTAGGCGGCAATGTTGACATCATCCAGGCGCTGCCAGCCGTCCGGCAGGACGAACCGGAGCCGGCCCACCTGCTCCAGGGCCTGCGAGGTGAGGGGGGTGATCAACAGAAAAAGACCGATTACGGCCGTGGCAAGTCCTCGTCCTGAAGACATGGCAGCTCCTTGCTGACTAGCAGGCTTTCATGCAGTTCCGCCATGTCTGTCAAAGCTGGCGCGAAGCCGGCACGGACGGCAGCCTGGGCGGAACGATGACTAAATACTACTGATGCGGCGGCTGTGGGTTCAACGTGTAGCAGGCGCTGACCGCAGGAAATTTTGCGAAGCCCTCCTCAATTTTGCATCGGGTCTGTGTCGTAAGCAGCCTTTGGCTGCGCCCGCAAGCAGCTGACGCGGGCGTCAGATCTGCTTTGCTAGGCGCTGGCCGGCTTCCACGTCGACGCGGGTCAGGAGCAAACCACCCGCGATAAACAGAACCGCAATCGACAGAATCGCAAGGCGCGGGCTACCGCTGAGGTAACTGACGGTGCCGACCATGGCGGGCCCTATGATGGCGGCGAACTTGCCGAGCAGACCGTAAAAGCCGAAGAACTCGGCGGATTTTTCCGGGGGAATCAGGCGCGCATAGAGGGACCGACTCAGACTCTGGATGCCCCCTTGCACCAGGCCAATGACGGCCGCCAACATGTAGAACTGGGTTTCTGACTCCAGATACGCACCCCACAGGGTGACACCCAGATACACAACCAGGGCGATATAGATACCGGTTTTGGGCCCGAAGCGGGCACCTATGTGGCCAAACACCAGTGCCGAGGGAAAGCCGATGAACTGGGTCAGCAGCAGCGCGACGATCAGGCTTTCCGGTGCGAACCCGAGCGCCAGACCGTAATCCACCGCCATGACGATGATGGTGTCGACCCCGTCGATGTAGAGCCAGTAGGCCACCAAAAAGGTCGCGATGACCCGCATGCTCCGCACGTTTCTGAAGGTCTCCCGTAACTGGCGAAACCCCAGGCGTATGGCCTGCCCCGGAGGCGTTCGCTCGGACGTCGCCGGTTCTGGCACGTTGCGAAACAGGGGCAGGGCGAACAGGGCCCACCAGGCCGCCACGGTCAGAAACGACCAGCGCACGGCCTCGCCGGCATCGCTCAGGCCAAACCACTCGGGCTTGAGTGTCATGGTGACGTTGAGGGCGAACAGCAGACCGCCGCCCAGATATCCCAGGGCAAAGCCCAAAGCCGAGACCCGGTCCAGTTCGGTGTCGCGGGTGATGCCGGTCAGTAGGGAATCGTAGAAGATGTTGCCGCCGAGAAAGCCAAGGCTGGCGCCCACATAGAGCGCGATGGCAAACGGCCAGTTGCCCTGATCCACCAGGAAAAGTCCCGCCGTCAGCAGAATGCCCAGGCTGGCGAAGAAACCGAGGAAATGCTTTTTGCGGGCGCTACGGTCGGCAATGGCGCCCAGCAGCGGGGCAATGACGGCGATCAGCAGGCTAGCCGCACTGTTGGCCAGCCCCAGGCGGAAAGTGGAGAGCGTGACATCGGCACCCGCACTCCAGTACTGCTTGAAAAAGATCGGGAAGAATCCGGCCATGATGGTGGTGGCAAAGGCCGAGTTCGCCCAGTCGTAAAAGGCCCAGCTAACGGTTTGGCGATTCAGGGCGCCTTTCATGAAATTCATCCTGCTTGCTCCTGCGCATTCGGTCCTGGCCAGAACATGGCGGTGCGGCCATTCAGGGGGCATATGCTTCGTTGGTCAGCTGCCTTGTCGGTCAACTGCCGCGTGGATCATGCCCCGGTGGGTGATGATAGTCGTGATAGGTTACTCTGTCGCGTTTTCCACGATGGCCTGCACGGATCGATGCTGGTGCCGGGCGCGTGGTGTATTCGAGACTACACTCTTGGATGATTCTGCTTATAGCAATCGCCGTTATGCCCGGCACAATAAGTCCCTTGAACCTGACCGATTGGAACAACCGCCGTATGATTCAGTCTGTTTCCTCACTGGGACGGCAAAGAGCTCACTTGCCGCTGCCCCGGTTACTGGCGCCTGGCCTGTTTCTGATTGCTCTCGGTCTTTTCGTGCCAGCTTCCTTTGCCCAAGATACCGTCTCGGATCAGGTCATAGCGCCCGACACGGCGCCGTCTGGCGACCCGGACCCTCAGCGCACTGCCAAGCCATTTGTGCCATCGTCGGGACCGGCCGGCAAGCCATCAGACATTGGCTGCACCCTGACGGAGTGTGAGCAGTTCGAGGCGTGGGCCGTGGGCAAAACGGTACTGGCCAATGGTCGCGTGGTTTTTGTGGCGGAAACTCCGGGCTATTGGGCGGATCAGGCGGAGCATCGCCTGGCCTTCGTTTACACACCGGGCCGTTGCGATGAGCCGGCTTTGTACTTCCGTTATCCGCTGCGATCGGAGCAGGCACGACCGCCAACGACTCTGAGTGGACGTTTCCGGGTCAATGCCGCTGACTGGTATGACTTCCAGGGCCGTATTTTTTTCCCCGAAGGTCGCATCGGCACGGGCTACTTTGATGTGTTTCAGCCATCGCTGCCGAACTTCATCAATGCCGTTAAACAGGGCCAGACTCTCAATTCGCTCAGCGCCCCCGACCGCTCCCCGGTGGTCCTGCATGAATATCGGCTGGATGGCTCCAGGGCGGCCATGGACGCGGCCCAGAAACAGTGTGGCGAGGCGCCATTGCAACAGGCGTTGCCGGCACAGGAAACGCTGGCCTCAGAACCCTCCGGCGAAGCAGGCGAGCGCCTTCGGGAACGGGAAATACGGGCTGCCATGGAGGGCGTCAGTGCGACTTGCCGGGATCTTGGGTTTCTCAACAACCCGCTGATGGCGGCCGAATTCGATCACCTCAACCGACGCCTGCGGGCCGAATTGCAGATTGATCTGGAAGGCTTGGGCATTCCCTACGAGGTTGTCTGTCAGGACCTGCTGGATGGCTTCAATGCCGAGGCTCTGGCCGACGCCCTGATTGAGAAATACCGGCCGGTCCTGAATTAGCGGCGGGTCGTCAACGAGCGACCCGCACTGAACGCCGGGCCGATCGTTGACTCGAGCCTTTCATGGGAAAGGGGCACTACAACCTGAGGCATTCGCGGCCCGAATTATTTCAAATCCGGCGTTCGGGCGTGGCCGGCTCAATCGCGCGGCCTTTGTCCTGGGCCTCAAACTCATCCACCTGAATCAGACGGCGCAGGGCTTCATTGGCTTCGCGAATGGCTTCCGCCTCTGGCGGCGTAATCAGTTCACGGGCCAGGCCTTCCTCAATCGCTTCATGATAATTGGTTTCGTTGATGCGACGGTTGAGTGCCTTGCCCAGCTTGCTCTCCAGCGGTTCCACCTCCAGGATCCGGCGAAAGTTATACTCGACCTGGCCCAATGAGTCAGCGGGATCATCGGAGATGAACGCGCCAGCCGTCAGCCGGTCACGGGAGGCGTTCGGTGCCAGGAGAATGTTCGCGGCAGACCGCCCCTGGCTATCCTTGGGCCCCTGTTGGCGTCGACCCCGGGGCAGAACGATCCAGTGCAGAATGTGGCCGAGCAGGGTTGATGGATAATTTCGCAGTAGCTCGCTCATGCGGGTCTCGATGGTACGCAGGGAGTCCTCCAGCGCCCACTGGACCAGCGGCAGATCGTTGCGCGGCCGGCCATCGTCCTCGTAGCGCTTGAGGGTTGCCGAGGCCAGGTACAGATGGCTGAACATGTCCGCCAGGCGGCCCGACAGTTTTTCCCGTTGCTTGAGCTGGCCACCCAGGCTGAGCATGGTGACGTCGGCGAGAAACGCAAAGGCGGCGCTGGCCCAGGCCAGACGCTGGTAATACCGCGCCGTCGGCCCCTCATGGGGAACCTTCACCAAGCGGGCGCCCGTCAGCCCCAGAAAGAGCGCACGGGCCGCGTTGGAGAGGGAAAGCTGGACATGGCTGCTGAGCAGGCGGTCGAACGTTTGCAGGCCCTGTTCGGCGTTTGGATCCGCCGCCGCTTCCATTTCCCGCAGCACATAGGGATGGGAGCGGATCGCACCCTGGCCGAAGATCATCAGGCTGCGGGTCAGAATGTTGGCGCCTTCCACCGTAATGCTAATGGGAATGGCCTCATAGGTACGCCCGAGGAAATTGAGCGGACCCAGGCAGATGCCGCGTCCGCCGAGAATATCCATGCCATCGTTGACCACACCCCGCATGCTCTCCGTGAGGTTGTACTTGAGGATGCCGGACACCACGCTGGGCTTCTCTCCCAAATCCAGGGCACCGGCCGTCATGATGCGGGCGGCATTCATGCGGTAGGTGGTACCGGCCATCCGCCCCAGAACTTCCTCTACCCCTTCGAACTTGCCCACTGGAACCCGGAACTGCTTGCGCAGGCGAGCATAGGCGCCCACCGTGCGGCAGGCAAACTTGGCGGCGCCGGTACTCAAGGCGGGCAGGGAAATGGAGCGGCCGGCCGCCAGGGAGTTCATCAGCATCATCCAGCCCTGGCCAATTCGGTCCTGGCCGCCGATGACCCAGGATAAGGGGATGAAGACATCCTTGCCGCGGGTCGGCCCGTTCTGGAATGCGGAGCTTAACGGATAATGGCGGCGGCCGATCTCGACGCCGGGAGTGCTGGTGGGAATCAGGGCACAGGTGATGCCCAGGTCTTCCCGGTCGCCCAGCAAGTGATCCGGGTCGCGCGCCTGGAACGCCAGGCCCAGCACCGTGGCGATGGGCGCCAGGGTGATATAGCGCTTCTCCCAGGTGAGGCGAAAGCCAAGCGTCCGTTCGCCCTCGAATTCTTCTTCGCACACAATGCCGTAGTCGGGAATGGCGCCCGCATCGGAGCCGGCGTAGGGGCTGGTCAGGGCAAAACAGGGAATTTCCTCACCACTGGCAAGGCGCGGCAGGTAATGAGTCTTTTGCTCCGATGTGCCGTAATGCAGCAACAGCTCACCAGGGCCGAGGGAGTTTGGCACCATCACCGTGACGCCGGCCGATATGCTGCGGGTGGAGATTTTCATCACCGCTTCACTGTGAGCCAAAGCGGAGAAGCCGAGGCCACCGTATTCCTCGGGGATGATCATGCCGAAGAACTTTTCCCGCTTGATGAAATCCCAGACGTTGGCGGGCAGGTCGTTGAGCTCCTGGGTAATCCGCCAGTCATCCAGCATGCCGCATAATTGCTCGACCGGGCCATCAAGAAAGGCCTGCTCCTCAGGGGTCAGGCGGGGCAGTTGGTAGTGGCTCAGGGTATGCCAGTTGGGATGACCGGTGAAGAGTTCACCGTCCCACCACACGCTGCCGGCGTCGATCGCCTCGCGCTCGGTATCGGAAATGGGCGGGAGCACCTTTTTAAACCAGCGAAACAAGGGTTCCACCACTAGGCTTTGACGAATGCTGTCGACATTCAGAATGACCGCCACCACGATGAAGAGGAGCCAGAGCAGGATCAGCGAGTCATCGTCGATCAACTCGCCGGTGACCAGCAGCACAAAGCCCGCCAGCGTCCACTGCCGCAAGGACGCGCGAAAATACGCCAGCGCCCCGAGGGTGGCAATCACAATTAAAAACCAGATCAGCATGGTGCAAACTCCTTGTGCGCCTGTTGGGCAAGTCCATCCGCGACTTGCTTGAGAGAGGGGTGCGACGTGCCGCCGGAGCTCGCAATCGAGTGGGTTGTTCAGTCCATCGGGGCTGGTCGTATGCTCAACAATATGCAATGTCACCTTAAAAACCAACCCTTTCGGCACGAATGCCAAGGCTTGGACCCTCCATGTACAGCACTGCTACACTGCCAATTGCGCGCGCGGAATCCTAAGGTGTATTGGTCGCCTGGTCCGTGCCGGGAGCATCTATTGGGAAGATTACGTCGGTGCGAGGCTTACGTCGTTGGGCGAATTACGTTGTTGAGCGGATTACGTCGTTGGGCAGCGAGTGTCGCCCTGATTTCGACCGGGGCATCAGATGACCTGTGAATTTGTCGAGCGCATATCGCACATCGGTGCTGACGCCTGGAATGGTCTGACAGGCACGGCTTATCCCTTCTTGCGCTATGAATACCTGCACGCGCTGGAGGCTTCCCGTTCCGTCGGCGGGCGCACCGGCTGGCGACCCTGCCATCTGATCGTCCGTGACGATCAGGGCTTGGCGGGCCTGCTGCCCCTGTATGAGAAGAGCCACTCCTGGGGAGAATATGTGTTCGACTGGAGTTGGGCGGAAGCCTACGAGCGCAGTGGACTGACTTATTACCCCAAGTTGCTGAGTGCGATCCCCTTCACCCCCTGTGAGGGATCACGCCTGGTGTTGCGTGGTGATCGCAAACCGGCGTTAGCCGGCCAGATGCTGAATGCGGTGCAGACGCGGGTTCGGGAGCAGGGACTGTCATCCTGGCATCTGCTGTTTCCCGATCCGGAATGCCAGGCCCTGGTCGAGGGCCTACCGCTGGCGAAGCGTCTGGGCGTGCAGTTTCATTGGCATAATCAGGGTTGGGCCAGCTTTGAGCAGTTTCTGGAGTCGTTTGTCTCGCGCAAGCGCAAGAACGTGCGTAAGGAGCGCACCAGCGTACAGGCGCAGGGCATTGGATTTCGCTGGTTTGAAGGCGTGGAAGTAACGGAGGCGGTACTCAATCAGTTTTACCTGTTCTACCAGGCCACCTATCTCAAGCATGGCCAGCACGGCTACCTCACCCAGGACTTCTTTGCACGCTTGCTGGCCACCATGCCGGAGCAGGTGGTGCTGGTGCAGGCGGAGCTCAGTGGAAAACCGGTCGCCGCCGCCTGGTTTCTGAAGAGCGAGACAACACTCTATGGCCGCTACTGGGGTTGCCAGGACGACTATAACCATCTGCACTTCGAAACCTGTTACTACCAGGGCATCGAATATTGCCTGGCGCAGGGGCTTATGAACTTCGACGCCGGCGCCCAGGGCGAGCATAAGCTGTTACGAGGCTTTTTACCCCGCTTGACCTGTTCCTACCACTGGCTGGCCGACGCCCGCTTTGGCCCGGCCATTGCCGATTTTTTGCGTCGCGAGCGCTCGCATGTGGAAGCCTATCTGGCGGAGGCCGAGACCTTACTGCCTTATCGCCGCGACCAGGGCACCGATGCCGGCCCGTAAGGGCGGCATTGGCTTTACGGCTTCGACCTGCCCATGGCGGTTGCTATACTGCGGCTTCTTCAGACTCTGCTCGGATAACGCACCATGAAATATCAGATGATTCCGGTTACCGCCTTCGCCCAGAATTGCAGCCTGCTGTGGTGCGAGAAAACCCGCCAGGCCGCGGTGGTCGATCCCGGTGGCGATCTGGACAAGGTGTTGGCGGTGATCGAGCGCGAGCAGTTGCAGCTGACCAAGATCCTGCTCACCCACGCCCACATCGATCACGCCGGCGCGGTTGCCGAACTGGTGGCCAGATGCGCGCTGCCCATCGAGGGGCCGCAGTTGGCCGACAAGTTCTGGATTGATCTGCTGCCGCAGCAAAGTGCCATGTTCGGGTTTCCCGCCGCCCAGAGCTTCACGCCAGATCGCTGGCTGGAGCAGGGCGATCAGGTGCAGGTGGGCGAGGAAACCCTGGAGGTCTTGCACTGCCCGGGGCACACGCCGGGACATCTGGTGTTCTTTCACGCCCCCAGTCGCCTGGCGATTGTTGGTGATGTGCTGTTCGCCGGCTCCATCGGGCGCACCGATTTTCCCCAGGGCAACCATGCCGACCTGATCCGTTCCATCAAGGAGCGCCTGTGGCCACTGGGGGACGAGGTGGCGTTCATTCCCGGGCATGGCCCCATGTCGACCTTTGGCCAGGAGCGCCGCACCAATCCGTTTGTAGCGGATTGAACGTCATCTTCATGTAGGAACGCACTCCGGCTCGACCAGCAGGATCTGGTCGGCCCGGACCGGGTCCGATGCATAGAGTGTCAGCACATCCGGCGTTTCCAGTGGTTGGGTCAAACCAACGCACCAGTGATACAGCCGCGCCATATATGCCTCGGCCTCAGGCTGCCAGTCCGGATCGGTGGCGACACGGTAGGCAAGACGGTTCAGACTGGCGGACGACAGCCCCCAGAGGGTCATGGGACGGCTGACGAAGAGTAGACGATCGAGGAAGTAGTCGAGCGTTGTATCCCGCTGGAACAGGGCAAAGGAGCCCGCGTCAAAGAGATAGGCCCGGCCCTCATGCTCATGGCGGGCGGCCCGGTCAAAATGGCCGGTGGGAAAGTTGCGGTTGCGATAGCGCTCGCTGTCATAGCCATCCCGGGCGCCGGTGAACCAGGCCAGGTTTTCCTGGCGTTGGCGAAAACCGTGGGCCAAGTCGTTGAGATTGCGCTTGACCTCGATGGCTGCCAAGACCCGCACCGCGCCGCCATTTGGCGGTAGGCCGACCACCAGTTGATCGAACTCCACCGGGCCGCTCCCCAGGCGCACCCCATGTAGAACCTGAACCTCCGTAAAGCGCTCAAAATCTGGTGTTATGGCTTGTAACCGGGGCAGGATGCGCTCGCCAATCAGGGCCTGTACCTGCTTTTCGAATTGCTCGCCGCTTCGCCCCGATGCCTGTCCCTGGCTGCGGAGCAGATCGTCAAGCCGTTGCGCCTCCCGATCCAGGCTCAGATGTGCGCGTTCGGCCTGAACCTGCTGCTCCAGATCCAGCAGCTTCTGCTGCATCGGATTGGCCAGCCGTAGTTGGTTGTAGTCGGTCAGCATCGTCTGGTGCTGCGAGTGGAAGCGGGCCAGCTTTTGTTCGAGCTGCAGCCTGCGTTCGCTGCTGGCGGCGGCGATCGCCTGTGACAAGCCAGTCTGGGCCTTGAGGTTGTCCGCCAGTTGCCGCGCCAGCATGGCGGCCTGAGCAAAGGCCGGCGTCGAGGCGAGCTGACGCCGGCTCTCCCGCTCGTCCCGCTCCAATTGCCGTAGTCGGGGGTGGGCTCGGTAGATCTCGCGGATCTCAACCCGCTGGCGGAAAATCGGATTCTTTCGCCAATGGACCAGGTGCGCCTCAAGCCACCTGCCAAAACTGGGCGGATCGAGGCGGCGGAAGTCCTGGTTGTAATCCCGGAGTAGCAAGGCCAGGGTGCTGCGACCGGATTCGATGCGGATACTGTGTGTCACGTGACAAATATTAATCTATTCCTTACCAGGCAACTAAGGTATTCTGGCCGGTGCCGAGGGTTAGGCAGATTTGATGAAATTATTCGCAAGGATGGCGAGAGGCAATGTCTAAATTCACAATTTTGCAGGCTTGCGTGCTGGGGATGGCCTGGAGTCACGCGGCGGTAGCCGCCGTGCCAGCCATGGCGCTGGACGGCGCCCCTGGCGAGACGGCCTGGCATGCCCTGGTCTGGGTGCTGCTGGCGGTTGGTTCGGTGGTGGCCAGCGCCCTGTTTATATTGGGTTACTTCAATCGGCGCCTGCGCCGGGCCGTGGATCAAAAGACCCAGCAATTGGTGTTGGCCAACGATGCCCTGTTCCGCCACACCACGAATCTGGTGGAAAAGGAACGGGCCCTGTTCCTGCTGAATCAGGAGCTGGAGCAACGGGTTGCAGAGCGGACCCAGGCCTTGACCGATATCAATGCCACGCTGCAGCGTGAAATCGAGGATCGGGCACGGCGTGAACTGTCGCTGCGGCTGCTCTCGAACGCAGTGGAAAGCTGTCGCAGCGGGATCATTGTCGCCGACGTGACCGGCGTTGTGGTCTACGTCAATGCCGCCTTTCTTGACCTCGTGGGGTTGACTCGCGACCAGGTCTGCCACAAGCCGCTCTCCGCCCTGCAGCCACGTCTGGAATTGCCGGATCTGGCGCTCTCCTCTTCCGAATCCAATACTCCTAGCCTGTTACGCAGCGAGCTGGAATGCTTTGGTGCCAACAATAGTCGTGCCTGGGTTCAGGTTTCCGTGTCGGGGATTCAGGATGGTCAGGGCCAGCGGACCCATTATGTGATCGCCTGTGAGGACATCACCCTGCTCAAGCAGAATCGGGACGAGATGGAACGGCTGGCGTTCTATGACAGCCTGACCGGCCTGGAGAATCGCCTGCTGTTCAAGCTGCGGTTGGAAAAGGCAGTGGCCAACGCACAGCGGGAAAAGGTTCGCACCGCCTTGATGTTCATCGACATCGACCACTTCAAGCAGATCAATGACACCTTCGGCCATGACGCCGGTGATGAGGTGTTGCAAGCGGTGGCCGCGCGCATTCGCCAGAGCGTTCGCAATAACGACACGGTGGCCCGGGTCAGCGGTGACGAGTTCACGGTGCTACTGGGCGGGGTACATTCCAACGAAGACGTGCGCAGGGTGGCGCAGGGTATTCTCAAGACGTTGAGCCAGCCGGTGAAACTGGCCGGCAACGAGTATTTCGTGTCTGCCAGCATCGGCATTTCCGTGACCCCGGGCGACGGCACGGGCGTTGACGAACTCATGAAGAACGCCGACCTGGCCATGTACGAAGCCAAGCGCAATGGGCGTAACAATTTCCAGTTTTTCTCCAAGCGACTTAATGAAGAAGCCAAGCGCAATCTGGATCTGGAGCAGGAGCTGCGGGCGGCGCTGGCGGACCGTCATTTCTTTATCGCCTACCAGCCGCGCATCTGCCTCAAGACCATGCGGCTGGCGGGGGTGGAAGCCCTGGTGCGGTGGCGTCACATCGAGCTTGGCACCCTCTATCCGGAATACTTTCTGGGATTTGCCGAAGACTCCGGCTTTATCGTTGAGCTGGGCAAGTGGGTGTTGTCGGAATGTAGTCTGTCGGCGCGGATATTGCGGGATGCCGGTTTCAGCGAGGCCCGCCTGTCGGTGAACGTATCGGCCCGCCAGTTGCGCGACCGAAGCTTGCTGGAGGACGTTGCCTATCTCTTTGGGCACGGTGACAACGTCATCAGCAATGTGGAACTGGAAATCACGGAAGCCTCGCTGATTGAAAACCACAGCGACAGCCTGCAGACCATTGAGGAGCTGCGGAGCATGGGCTTTACCCTGTCCATCGATGATTTTGGCACCGGCTACTCCGCACTGAACCATCTCAAGCGCTTGCCGGTGGATTTCGTCAAGATCGACCGCTCCCAGGTGGAAGGTCTCCCCACCGATGCAAGCAGCGCGGAGACGGTGCGGGCGGTCATCGGCATGGCCCATGGATTGAATCAGCGCGTGGTGGCGGAGGGCGTGGAGAGCCCGGCGCAGGTCGAGTTTCTCAAAGACCTCGGCTGCGATTATGCGCAGGGCTACTTCTTCGGCCAGGCGATGCCGCTACGGGAGTTGATGCGGCGCTATGAACCGCTCAGAGGAACTGGCAACGCCCAGCCGGTTGCGGGTTTGCCGGCTGAGAGTTTGCCGGCTGAGAGTTCGCCGGGCGTAGTGAGGGAGCAGCCCTGTGCGTCCGAACAGAGAGGTTAAGGCGGTTAAGGCCGAGCCAACAGTTCGTGCAGAATGGCTGGCCGCTTGCGTTCGATGAGCTGCTCCAGGTTACGGGCCACGCGCAGCAGCAAATGTTCTTCCCAGGGCCGACCAATCAGTTGCAGGCCAATGGGCAGTCCCTCCGGCGTGTAACCCACCGGTAGTGTCAGTGCCGGGTAGCCGGTGAGGTTGGCACTGGTGGCAAACCGCATCAGCTCGGTCAGCGCGCCCAGGTTGGATTCACCCGCCGGCAGGGCCTTCTCATTGATGCGCGGTGCCGCGATGCCGGTGGTGGGCGTCACGATGATGTCGACCTTCTGAAACGCCTGTTCGAACTGATCAATGGCGTAGGTCCTGATCTGCTGTGCCTTGATGTAGTCACGGCTGCTGAAGGCATGGGCGAGTGCCAGGTTGAGCCGGGTTTCCAGGCCAAAGCGGTGGCGTTCGCGACGGTAAGGGCCGTCGAGCGCGGCCAGCATCTCGCTGGCAATGGTCACCGTATGGGCCAGGCGTTGGGCGTCGAGCTGGCCGATCTCGATGTGGTGCATGGTGGCACCGCGGCTCTTGAGCCGCTCCAGCGCCAACTGGCAGGTCTGCACCAGATCGCGGCTGGCGTGGTTGAACCAGGGCAGGTACACCCCGATGCGGACATCATCGAGTTTGGACTTGAGGTAATCCTGCAGGTGAACGGCCGGCTGCTCCAGAGACCAGGGGTCGTGGCTATCCGGCCCCGCGATCAGGCTGTAGGCCAGGGCCACGTCGTCGACGCTGGCGCCAATCGGACCCACGTGGGCCACGCTCCAGCACAGGGGCGTGGCACCGAATTCGCTGACCCGACTCCAGGTAGGCTTCAGGCCCACCACGCCACAGAGCGCGGCGGGAATGCGCACCGAACCACCGCCGTCGGCACCTAGCGCGACCGGGCAGAGACCGGCGGCGACCGCCGCGGCCGAGCCGCTGGAGGATCCTCCGGTGTGGTGGGCGGGGTTATAGGGGTTGCGACAGACGCCGTAATGGGCGTTGGCGCCGGTCACCCCAAGACCGACCTCCTGCATGTTGGTCTTGCCGATCAACAGGGCGCCCGCCGCCCGCAAGCGAGCCACGGCGGTGGCATCCTGATTGGCCGAGGCGTCCTGCCCCAGCACCTGCGTGCCAACGGTGGTGGCATAGGGCACCAGGTCCAGCTCATCCTTGATCGCCACCGGCACGCCGTCGAGCACGCTGAGCGGGCGACCGGCCTGGATCCGGGCCAGGGATTCCCGGGCCTGGGCCAGAATGTTCTGCTCATTGAAGTTGATCACCGCGTTCAGCGGCTTGTCACCGCTGTTGGATTGCCGGATGGCGGCGATTATTTTTTCCGCAATCGCGACCGGGGTGGTTTCTCCGGCGCGATAGGCGCGGGCATAATCAAAGGCGGTTGGTAACCGGAAGCCGGCTGCGTCTGGCACCTGATAATGATCATGCTGCAGCACCGCCAGCGAGGCACGCGCCTGCTCTGGATTGGGCGCGCGACCTGGCGGATGCTTGGGCTGATGGGTGGGAGATTCCTGAATGTCTAGCGCCCGCAGGCGATGGAGGCCGCCTTCCTTGAGCATGGGCGATTCCAGCAGGCGTCGCGAATAGCCGTTTTCCAACAGGCTGACCAAGGTCTTGAGTGGTTTTCCCGACAGTTGAGGGACTTTCAGGGACTGCAGGTCATACGGCATCAATGTGTCCTTCGGGCGCACGGTGTACAATCAGTCGCAAGCGGTACCAGTCGCAAGCTGTACATGAAGCAATCGCAAGCTGTATATGAACCAGTCGCAGTTCGTGCTTGCGCGAGTCGCGACGGCTGCTTTAACGATACGCTGTCACTGACGTTTGCGGTAAACGGCTCGCGCTAAACCTCCAGCCAGGAGACGAGCTGACAGGATCGCGGATGCCATAGCCGCCGGAGCGGTCTTTTGTGAGTGCAAGGATAGTTCGCTCCTGGCTGATTCTCCAGGGGATTCTCTGGCGAGCGGGTGTTGAACGACGCGAGACGTATCGCATCCAACGCAAGGTTTTTACGTGGGATATTATTGATGTCGGTATCTGTTCCAGCGCGCATGCTGTTATTGGTGGTGTTCGGTGTGGCCTTGGCCGCCTGTGGTGGCGATAAGGATTCTGACCGCAAGGTGTTCAAGCAGCCCTTGGCCACCTTGAGTGGCGTGATCGGCATTCCGGCAGGGACTCTGGTGGATCTTGATGTCGCCACGGATGACGATGGAACCAGTCTGAAGCGCAACAACGACTTCTCCAGCGCCCAGCGTATTCTCAATCCCGCCGTGATCGGTGGTTATGTCAGTGACCTGCCTGGCCTATATGTGGTGCAAAACCAGGAGGGGCAGCCGAGTAACCGGAATTATCCGCAAGATCTGGCGGATGCGTTCAAGGTCAGGCTGTTTGCTGGCCAGACCCTGCAGCTTGAAGTGCATGATGCGGACGACGATCTGGTGTCAGCAAGCGGCGAGCCCAACCAGGATGGCCGGCGGCCCCGGCTCGCCCTGCAATTATTCCTTGAAGATGCCCCACAAACGGAGGTGGCCAGCGTCGCCGTGGGCGGGGCGCCCGAGGAGGTCGTCAGCGTGGGCCGGTTGACGGTGCCCGAGACCGGCGACTACTTCATCAGGGTCATGCCCCTGCCCAACCGGTCCGCCGACCAGGGTGGACCTGCTAATTATGTCTTGCGCCTGGAACAGAACGTGGCGCCAAGCACAGCGTTGTCGGCGGTGGACGATTTTGTACCGGGTGAGGTCCTGGTGGCATGGGATCAGGAGCCCCCGACCAGCACCATGCGCAGCCAGAGCGCGCCGCTGACACTGGTGCAGGATGCAGGCCCGGTTCGCCGCATGCGGATCAATCATCCGGCGTTTACCAACACGGCTCGCAGCGGGACGGGTGGCGCCAGTGCCGCGCAGCTCCTTGAGCAAAAGCGAATCACGGTGGAGACGATTCGCGAGCTTCGCCGCCAGCCGGGCATCAAGTTCGCCGAACCCAACTATATTCGCCGTGCGCTCGCCGTCCCCTCCGATCCCTATTACGCCCGCCAATGGCATCACGCCTTGATCAACCTGCCGTCTGCCTGGAACAGCAGTCAGGGTGAGGGCGTGATCGTGGCGGTGATCGATTCAGGCGTGCGTTTCGATCATCCGGACCTGGCCGGCCAGTTCGTGAGTGGCTATGACTTTGTCAGTGACCCGGACATCGCGCGGGATGGCGACGGCTATGACAGCAATCCGACCGACCCCGGCGATGAGGACGGCGGCAGCAGTTTTCATGGCACCCATGTGGCCGGTGTCATCGCGGCACTGGCGGGCAATGGTCAGGGTGGGGTTGGTACGGCCCATGGCGCAAAGGTCATGCCGTTGCGAGTCCTTGGGCGTAAGGGCGAGGGGTTGGATTTCGATGTGGCGCAGGCCGTACTTTATGCCGCCGGATTGGACAACGCCTCTGGGCGGCGGCCTCAGCGTCGGGCCGATGTCATCAACCTGAGCCTGGGCTCGCCCAGCGCTTCACAGACCCTCCAGGACGCGGTGGACCTGGCGAGCCGGGCGGGCGTCATCGTGGTGGCGGCGGCCGGCAATGAAAACTCCCCCCAGGTGGTTTTTCCGGCCGGGTACGCGTCGGTCTTCGCGGTCAGTGCGGTGGGGCCCGATAAAATCAAGGCACCTTATTCCAATCATGGCAGTAGCATCGATCTGGCCGCGCCAGGCGGTAATTTTAGGTTGGACATGGACAACGATGGCTATGCTGACGGCATTCTCAGCACCTGGGCCGATGACAGCTACGCCACGCCCCGGCCCGGATATGCCTGGATGGAGGGCACCTCCATGGCGGCGCCCCAGGTAGCCGGCGTGGCGGCTCTCATGAAGGCGGCGCGGCCCACCCTGACTGTGGCGGAGTTTCGCCAGTACCTGAACGAAGGCAAGCTGACGCAGCGGCTGGATCCGTCGAGCGATTACGGCAAGGGCTTGATCGATGCCTCCAAGGCCGTGTCGACGGCGATCACCGGCGAGCCCAAGGCTATTCTGACAGCATTTCCCGGTTCTCTGGTGTTTGAAGGGCTGAAGGATAATGCGGAGTTGACGTTGGATAATGGTGGCAGCAACACCTTGCCGCTGACGTTGCAGGGGGCACCCGTGGTTGAGGACGGCGGATTGGGTTGGCTGAGCGTCATGCCGGTGGACGTCAGCGCCGAAGGGCTGGGACGCTACCTCGTCAGCATTGACCGCTCGGACTTTGTTCCGGGCGTGAGCTATTCCGGGCGGATTCTCGCCCAGTCCAGTGCCGGACCGGTGGAAATACCGGTTGTGGCGCGGGAGCCTGACCCGGAACGGGTTGCCAATGCCGGCACCCAATTTCTGCTGTTGCTGGATGCGGAGACCTTCCAGCCGGTGCGCTCGCTGGTGCTGGATCCGCCCCAGAATGGGTTCTATAACTTCACCCTGGAAAATGTGCCGCACGGCCGCTATACGCTGATGGTATCGTCGGACCTGGATAACGATCTGCAGCTCTGTGACGGTGGTGAAGCCTGCGGCCTGTATCCGGTCGGCCAACAGCAGGTTTTCCGGGTGCCGGAGGATGTGGGTCAACCGCTGCTGTTTAATACCGGTTTCCACTCCGGTCTGGGCAGCCGTGCTTTGTCCGTGGATGCCGAGCCTGCCCCCGCCCCCGCAAGATTTCAGAGGATTCAACCATGATGCGAGCCTCTAATCGCCGCACAGCGCTTCGGGTCCGGGTCCCTGCACAGAAAGGGATCGGGCTGTTTATCCTCGGCAGCATGCTGCTGGGCTGTCAGGCCGATGAACTGGTGTTCCCGACCCAGAGCCAGCCCCAGGGGCTGGTGGGCGAGCAACTGTTTGTGGGGCAGCGCTGCGCCATGAAGCAGGCGGGCATTCAGTGGCTGGATTCCGAGGCGGACTGGCGGCGCCATCAGAGCGCCGCACCGCGCCAGGTTATTGTGCTGGACGACACCGTGCCGTCTCCGACGGACAAGCCGGCCATCGATTTCACCACCCACGCAGTCGTTATCGTGGGGCTGGGACAGAAGCCCAGCGGCGGCTATGCCGTCATGCTCGGTGCCGAAGGCGTGCAGCGCGCCGGCGACAGGCTGCTGGTTCATGTGCGGGTGGAGGAGCCGGCAGCGGACGCCTTCGTCACCCAAGCCCTGACCGCGCCCTGCGTCGCCGTAAAGGTGCCGCGCGTAAAAGTGCAGACCCTGCGTGCCCTGGATCAAAACGGACAGGTCATCGCGGAGGCCGCTCGGGCGGCAGGCCAAGGTTGACCTTTGACCGACTTGCGATAAGCTACCTGTTAATTCATCCAGCCAATCGAATACGCCATCTTCCGGCGCGCCGCCTGTATCCGGCGTGGCCAAGCATTCAGGAGTCACTGTGAATCAAGTCTATAACGCCGATTCCATCGAGGTTCTCAACGGCCTGGATCCGGTGCGCAAGCGCCCCGGCATGTACACCGACACCACCCGTCCCAATCACCTGGCCCAGGAAGTCATCGATAACAGCGTCGATGAAGCCCTCGCCGGTCACGCCCGGCAGATCGATGTGGTGCTCAACGAAGACGGGTCGCTGTCGGTCTCCGATGATGGCCGCGGCATGCCGGTGGACATCCATAAGGAAGAAGGCATTCCCGGCGTCGAGCTGATCCTCACCAAGCTGCACGCGGGTGGCAAGTTCTCCAACAAGAGTTACCAGTTCTCCGGCGGTCTGCACGGGGTGGGTGTGTCGGTGGTGAATGCCCTGTCGCAGCATCTGGAAGTGCTGATCAAGCGCGACGGCAACGTCTATCGCATCACCTTCGCCAACGGTGACAAGGCCAGTAACCTGGAAATCGTCGGCACCTGCGGCAAACGCAACACCGGCACCACGGTCACCTTCCTGGCCGATCCCAAGTATTTCGACTCCCCCAAGTTCTCCCTGACCCGCATGCGCCACGTGCTGCGGGCCAAGGCCGTGCTGTGCCCGGGCCTGAAGGTCACCTTC
>CAYXVO010000003.1:0-5373 GCA_964467875.1 uncultured Pseudomonadales bacterium
CAGGCGGCGCAGGTGGCGCCGGTAATGGCCAGGTTTACCAGGGGCGCGTCGGTGGCGGGTACCTTTGCCGGTGTTGCCTCCGAGCCCACGGGTTCATTGGTGTCGGTGGGGCCGGCGGCAGGCGCTTCGCCCACAGCCGGTGCCGGACTCGGCGACCCCTCAGGCGCCACCGACGCCAGCAATTCGGCGCCATAGCCGTTGGCGCGGATTGCTTCCAGCATCGCCTCGGGATCGGCCGTGCCTTCGACCTTGACCTGCTGGTCGGCCAGATTCACGGTGATGCGGCTAACGCCCGGCACTTCTTCCAGCGACAGCCGGATCTTGCGGGCACAGCCGCCACAGGTCGCGCCAGTCACGCCGATGGTGGTCAGGGTCTGGTTTGGTGTTGTCGTCAGCTCAGTCATGGTGGGCATCTCCACAGCAGCCGGGCGTGGGCTCGAACTGATTCCAGTGCTCAATTAGTCGGCACAGGGTCTGGCCGTCCGGGCTGCCGTCCGGCATGTGCTGCCAAGCGTGCATGGCATCGGCCATGCGGTCCCGCAACTGGGTCAGCTCCGCAATTTGCTGTTCGATCTGGGTAAACTTGTGGGTGAACAGGTCTCGTACCAAAGGACAGGGAGACTGGTCCTCGTCGGCCTCGGCCAGGATGTCGCTGATTTCTTTCAGCGTAAAGCCGAGCTGGCGGGCTTTCCTGGCAAACGTCAGGCGTTGCAGATCGCGCGCCTGATACAGCTGATAGCCGTTATCGGGATCGCGGGCAGGGGCCAGCAGGCCCTGACGGGTATAGAAGCGCACGGTATCCGGGGTTACCCCGGCGCGCTTGGCCAATTCACTCACTTTCAGCATGGCACAACTCCTGGACGTGACGACGTGGTGAGCATCGTGGATTCATTGTGCACTAGTTTAAAACCTGTGAGTGTGACCCAGGTCAAGGGGGTGAGGTGGTCTGGATGAAGGCAGGCCCGCCGAAGCGGGCCTGGAGTGCGCGGGTCAATTACTTAGCGGTATCGAGTAAAGCTGCGTAGATATATTCGGCGATGGCGACGATGTGCCCATTGCCGGTGGGATCCGCAAAAGTTTCGTTGAGGGCTGCGTGTTCGGTCAGGTATTCGTATTTCCGCGCGCCCGCTGTATACCTGAAGTGTGTGCAGGTATCGACATCGTCGGTGCTAATGGTTCGTTCGCAGATGCTGGAGGTACGGCCATCCTGATACCGGTACTTGGTGTGACTCAGCACTTCGGCAGCACCTAGCTCGATTTCGGCAGGCTCGGCGGCGGACACAATGACCCGTAGCTGGCGGGTCGCGATGTCCGGTAGCCCGCCTGCATAGGTAAACAGCACTTCCTCGGCACGCTCGGGATCGGTGCTGCTGGGAACCTGCAACTGACGGGTGAGGTGTGCGCCTTCATAGGTGAGCGTCAAGGTACGCGTTATGGTGTCCTCGCCCTCTTTCAGGGTTTCGGTCACCTTCTCCAACACGCCGTCTTCGCTGTACGAAAAGGCAAATGATGGCGTGGAATAATCCGCTGGCACCGGACTACCTAACAGCTTCATATCGATGGCCGTGGTCCGGCCGTCGGTCGCGGTGCTGGTGACGGCAAGGTCGGGTTTACCGTCGACAGCCGTACGGGGCAGCTTAGGATCAAAGCCGAACCGGGGGATGACACCCTGGGTCTGCTCCTGAAAAAAGCCTGGATTAAGCCAGCCATCAACGATTGCTCCCGCGATACGACTGTTCGGGCGCCAGTCGTATTCAATGGCCGCGATCTGCTTCAAGGGCGTCTCCGGTTCGGCATCCTCGGGCCAGACAATGGCTGCCAACTCAGTGCCGGTATCCTCGGTACTTGCCGCCACGGACCACTTGATGCGGCTAAGAACAATCTTGTTGGGCAACTCCGTCGACAGGCCCAGTACCGGAAAGTCGCGCAGATAGTTGAAAGCCGCCACGCTTTCCGCGGTGGGACCGGCCGGAAATATCCGGTCAACCAAATTGGTGATGGCCTTGGCGTTGGCCAGCAACTGTTGGCCCAGTTCGAAGGCGGCGACACTGTTCAGATTGCTGAGCGCGGTCTCGGGACTGCCGCTTAATTGGGCGAGATTGACCTGCAGCGTCGTTACCAATGCCTTGGCGTAGGCCGTCAATTTGGCGTTGTTGCTGACGAGATAGTCCTGCAGGAGATTATCCGTGATATTGAGCGTCGTCCTTACCGAGGCATGCGCCGTGGCGATGGAGAGGGCCGCCGGGTTCTGGGTGGGATCGGCCAGGAGGCGGTCGAACTCCAGCTTCACCAGCGTGCTCAGTGGGGTAATGGTGGAGACGCCGGGCGGCGCGGCCAGCACGTAGGACAAGGGGATTGTGCCGCTCTCGTCGTCACCCTTGAGCATCAGGTCCTCGTCCTGGGTGATGCAGCTTTTGGGTGCGGTAGCGAGGTCCTCATCAGGGGTGCAGGCGGCCCTGGCATGGACCATCAGAGAATACTGATGTGGCGCCTCGATACCCTCGAGTTCCTGAGCGCTGAAGCGGAACACGCCGTCCTTGCCGGTCAGGGTGGCGGGTTCATCGGTATCGGGCAGGTAGTTGTGATTGAGATCCAGCCACACCAGGGCGTTGCGCAGATAGCCATCGATTACCCGACCCTGGTAGACCACCCGCTCCGGGTCCGGACTGCCTGGCTCGACGGTGGGATCGCTACTGCCGTTATTGCCACAGGCCGACAGTCCCACGACGATCAGCGCGGAAATTGTCCCTCTGGAGACCCAAGAGAATGCGTGCTTCATGACCCTTGCCCTGACTGCTGAAAAAACAGGCACATACTCTACGACATCTGCCACAAAGCATGCTGGACCAAGTTCGCATTCTCGGTAGGGCCGCGCCTTATCTGGCGGCTGGCTCACGGTTAGCATGTGCTAGGCGAGGCGGTTAGAGAACGCCCCACAGGCTAAGGCCGGCAAACAGCAAAAACAGAACGCCGCTGATGCGGTGCAGGGTCTGGGCGGAGATGTGTTGCAGTAGCCAGCGCCCGCCGAACACGCCCACGGCGGACGTTAGAATCAGGGCCAGGGTCGATCCCACATAGACAGCTATCGCCGATTGGGTGGTACCCAGGGCCGCAACCGAAAGCTGGGTCTTGTCGCCGAACTCGGCGAGAAAAATCATCAGAAACGCGGTGGCGAAAATGCCGTGGCCGGGCTGTTCGGTAATGGCCTCGTCGTCATCCTCGGGGGCCAGCAGCGCGCGGATACCGAAGAATGCAAAGAGCGCGGCGACGATCCAGTTCAGGTATTGATCCGGCAGGGCCAGGCGGATGGCGGAGCCAAAGCCCACCGCCAGACCGTTCAGAACCGCAAAGGCGGCGATGGCGCCCAGCAGAACGGGCCAGGGACGGTGACGGGTCGCCAGCAGCATGCACACCAACTGGCTCTTGTCGCCGAACTCGGCGGCGAAGATCAATAAGAAGCTGCTCACAAGCGGCGCGAGCGTGAGGGCGTCGAGCATGGGATTACCTAGCATTTGGGGGCGTCATGATAGCGGCATTGGCAGGAGCCCGAAAGCTATCGGGTATTGAGACATCAGGCATTGAGCATTGAGGCAGCGGGTATTGAGACAGCGGGTATTGAGACAGCGGCACTAGCCGCGGCGTGATGAGGGAGTACACTGAGAGCAACAGTCTTAGTTTGAATTAAGAACACTGACACACGAACGAGGAGTAAGCATGCATCCTGTCGTAGAGAAGGTGACGCAACGAATCATCGAGCGGAGTCGGGCGAGCCGAGCCGATTACTTGAACCGGATGCACGCGGCCCGCCACCAGGGTCCGCTGCGCCAGACCCTGTCCTGCGGCAACCTGGCCCATGGCTTTGCTGCCTGTGGCGACAGTGATAAGGCGGCCCTGCGCGGCGCCGATGTCGCCAATATCGCCATTGTCTCGTCCTACAACGATATGCTGTCGGCGCATCAGCCGTTGCAGCGCTTTCCCGCGCTGATCAAGGAAGCGGCGCAGCAGGTGGGCGCGGTGGCGCAATTCGCCGGGGGTGTCCCGGCCATGTGCGATGGCGTGACCCAAGGTCAGCCGGGCATGGAGCTCAGCCTGTTCTCCCGCGATGTCATCGCCATGGCCACGGCGGTGTCGCTGTCCCATAACATGTTCGACGCCGGTCTTTGCCTGGGAGTGTGCGACAAGATCGTGCCTGGGCTGCTCATCGGCGCCTTGAGCTTTGGTCATCTGCCTTTTATTTTCGTGCCGGGCGGGCCCATGCCCACGGGGCTGTCCAACGCCGAGAAATCGCGGGTGCGTCAGCTGTATGCCGAAGGCAAGGCCAGCCGGGAGGAGTTGCTGGAAGCGGAAGCCGAGTCCTATCACGCGCCGGGAACCTGCACTTTCTATGGCACCGCCAACAGCAACCAGATGCTGATGGAGATGATGGGGATTCATCTGCCGGGTGCCGCGTTTGTTCACCCTGATACGCCGTTGCGGGATGAGTTGACCCGCGAGGCGGCACGCCGGGTGGCGCAACTGACGGCGCTGGGCGGGGACTACACGCCCCTGTGCGAGCTGGTGTCGGAGGCGAGTATGGTGAATGCCATGGTCGGCCTGCTGGCCACCGGCGGCTCCACCAATCACACCATGCATCTGGTGGCCATGGCGCGCAATGCCGGCATCATCATCAACTGGGATGATTTCGCCGAGCTCTCCAGTTGTGTGCCGCTGCTGGCACGGATCTACCCCAATGGCCAGGCGGATGTAAACCAGTTCCAGGCGGCCGGCGGCATGGCGCTGCTGATTCGGGAATTGTTGACGGCCGGCCTGGCGCATGAGGATGTGCCGACGGTTGCCGGACGCGGACTGTCCCGTTATACCCAGGAGCCGGTCCTGGTGGATGGTCGCCTGCAATGGCGCGACGGCGCCCGCCAATCCCACGATGCCACGGTGATACGCTCGGCGCTGCAGCCGTTCAGCCCCAACGGCGGCCTGAAACTGCTACAGGGCAATCTGGGACGCGGCGTGATCAAGGTGTCGGCGGTCAAGCCCGAGCATCAGGTGGTTGAGGCCCCGGCGCGGGTGCTGCATGACCAGGATGAGCTGCATGCCTTGTTCGAGCGCGGCGAGCTGGACCGCGATTGCGTGCTGGTGGTGCGTTTCCAGGGACCGCGCGCCAATGGCATGCCGGAGCTGCACAAGTTGACGCCTTATTTGGGGGTGTTACAGGATCGCGGCTTCAAGGTGGCGCTGGTGACCGACGGGCGCATGTCCGGGGCCTCGGGCAAGGTGCCGGCCGCCATCCACCTCTGCCCCGAGGCTTCCGCCGGCGGGCCGCTGGCCAAGGTGCGCACCGGCGACACCGGTGCGCACCGGTTATTTGAGGAAAGTGAA
>CAYXVO010000003.1:5383-24227 GCA_964467875.1 uncultured Pseudomonadales bacterium
GGGCGCATGTCCGGCGCCTCCGGCAAGGTGCCGGCGGCGATTCATGTGTATCCCGAGGCGGCCCTGGGTGGGCCACTGGCGATGGTGCGGGATGGTGATGTGATTCGGCTCGACGCCACCACGGGCACGCTTCAGGTCCTGGTCTCCGCAGAGGAGATGGACGCGCGGGCGGCGGTGGTGGCGGATTATGCCCCGCACCAGTTCGGCATGGGCCGCGAGCTGTTCGTGGCCATGCGCCATGCCGCCGGTCACCCGGAAGAAGGCGCCTCCTGCTTCTGGCCGGCCCGCTCTCAAGGTCTGCATTTGGGTTAGCTGACCCGGCCGTCGGGGCCGTTAAGGCTTTTTTGCGGCGTCCAGCCGTGCCTGGGCTAGCGCCAATACCTCATCGGCGGGCAGGGGTTTGGCATAGTAGTAGCCCTGCACGTCGTCGCATCCCATGGCGCGTAGGCGCGCTTCCTGCTCGGCGGTTTCCACGCCCTCGGCGATCACCCGCAGGTTCAGCAGGTGGCCCATGTTGATGATCAGCGCCGCAATGACCTGGTCTTCATGCTGCTGGGTCAGGGCATTGATGAACGAGCGGTCGATCTTGAGACGGTCGATCGGCAGCTTCTGCAGATAGCTGAGGGACGAATAACCCGTGCCGAAGTCGTCGATGGCCACCCGCACGCCGAGGGTGCGCAGTTGACGCAGAACCTGGCTCAGGCCATTGGTGTCCTCCATCATCATGCTCTCGGTGACTTCCAGTTCGAGCTTGGCCGGATTCACGGAGGTCTGTTGCAGGACGTGCTGCACCATGCCCAGGAAGTTTGGATCCTTCAGCTGGCGCATGGACACGTTGACGGCCATCTGCAGATCCAGGCCATGCTGGTGCGCCCAGCGCTGCTGCTGCAGGCAGGCTTCCCGCAGGATCCATTCCCCCATGGCGACGATCTGGCCCGAATCCTCGGCTGCCGGAATGAAGGCATTGGGAGCAACCAGCTGTTGTTCCGTGCGCTGCCAGCGCACCAGCGCCTCGACCCCGAATACCTGCTGGGTGCCGAGGTTGATCTGGGGCTGGTAAAGCAGCCGCAGGCTGTTGCGCTCCACCGAGTAACGCAGCTCGCGGATGGTCTGCAAATGGCTTTGCAGGTTGCGTTCCAGCTGGTTGTCGAAAAACTGGTAGGACGAGCGGTTGGCCCGCTTGGCCTGCTTGAGCGCGATCCCCGCGTTCTGAAACAGCAGGGTGGCGGTTTTGCCGTGGTACGGATAACGCGCGATGCCGAGCGACATGGTCAGCGGGATTTCGTGTTCCTCGATTTCCAGGTTGCGCTCGAAATGTTTGCTGAAATTTTTCAGCAGGGCATCCAGCTCCGTCGGCTCCAGCTCTGGCAGGATCATGGTAAAGCTGTCCGAGGACGTACGGGCAATGAAGGTCTTGTCGCCAAAGATCTTTTGCAGAACGTGGGCACAGGTCTGCAGGGTCTGGTTGCCGATGTCATGCCCGAGGCCGTCGTTGACCGCCTGGAAGTTATCGATGTCCGCCATCACCAGGGTCAGCGCCGGATGCTGGCGGATCTGCCAGGCCAGTTCCTTTTCGAACGCGGCGGGGTTGGGCAGGCCTGTAAGGTTGTCGCGGAAGGCAAAGGCTTGCAGTTCGCCGAGCAGATGCGCGTTATCCAGGTGCGCGGAGACGTTTTGGGCAAAGGCTTCCAGCAGGCGTTGCTCGCTCGGCTCCAGTGGCTGGAAGGTGGCGATGCAGAGGGCGGTGGCTTCGCCACGGGGTGCTGGTACGTAAAGCAAGCTCTGCATTGGGGTGACGATATTGCTCCGGTCGCGCAGGACCTGGGCCAGGTCGCGTCTCAGCGCCGGATCGAGCGCATCCTGGCCCTGCTTCGCGGGGGAGACCGTTTCATAGAGGCCGGCGCCCGCCAGGATTCGCAGCTTGCCGTCATCCTCGGTGCTGGCCTGGGCGAGCAATATGCCGGCAATGTGGGTCTGCAACAGACCCTGGATCTGGACCAGCACGCCTTCGATCATGCGGGTCAGGGTGTCGGCCGGCGTGGCGCGGACGGTGGAGGTTACGATGATCTCCAGTCCCCGGTGTTGCGTGGCCAGCGCCTCCAGCGGCTGCACCGTGCGCAGGGCCGAGCCGAGGCTGGTGGTCAGGCGCTTGGGTGTGAGTTCCGCCTTGAACTGGTAGTCAGTGATGTCCTGCTGCTGAATGACCTCTGCGTCCGGCACTTCCTCCGGGCTCCTAACACAGAGAATGATGCGAGTAGTTGCGTTGCGTGGATCGCGGCGGATATGGCGCACCAGATCCAGGCCGGCGTGGTCCGATTCCAGCTGCACCGCCGTGAACACACAGGCAAACGACTGGCTGGCCAGCGCATCGCGGGCCTCGGCGCCGCTGTAGGTGCTGTGCAGGTGCAAGGGGCGGCCGAACAGGTGCAGCCCGCCCAGGGCAAACCGCATCACCTGATGAGTTTGTTCCTCCGGATCCACGATCAGCAATCGCCAAGGAGGTGTTTTCCGCTGCATCTTAGGGCTTGCAGAGGTGGCCGATTGACCTGGAGAACTGACGAGTTCGTTGTCGCGTTTGGGCATGGGGTCGCGTGATATCCACATTCGATTCGTTAGGACGGGCTAACCGGAATTGCCCGGTGCTCACTAGCCTAACCTGATGCACAGCGTTGGAGCTGGCCGAAAACATGTTGGTTTCAGTGTAGACCAGAAGCAATCAGGCCAACGTGATGACTTGCCGGATGGCAGCGCTAAACCAGCTTGGCAGGAGCTTCCCGCGCGGTCTGTAAAACATTTAAAAAAGTAACACTGCAGGAGCGGTAAGGGGAAATGCGGCTGGCGAGGGGGCGAAACCTGTCTTAAGGTTATTCGAGGCGCCCCATTTTGGGGCGTTTCATGCACGTGCAGAACGTATGTGTCGCGGAGGTTAGAGGGGTGTCTATGCAAAAGCCGGATCATGTTTCCGATAAACGTTGGCAGCAGCACCTGGCCTGGATGCAGGTCACGGGTGAAACCAAGAATCGTCACATCCGTGAACTGGCGGAAAAGCGCAAACAGCAGGAGAAGCGGTAATACACCGCCCCTGCGCGTTCCATCGGTTCCATCCTCGAGCACGACATCCGCTCGCAGCCTGCCGGGTGCATACGGTCGCCCGGCGCAGAGGTCATGCGGTAAATCTAGGCGATTTTACCCATTGGACTGGGCGGCCAGCTGCAACAGCATAATAATAACCACTGAAGTGGCTGGTGCCCGGACGGCGGCCAGTCTCTCATTCCGGCGTGAATGAGCGAAGTGCGAGTGGCGACAGGTTCGCTGTTTCCCCTTCAAACGACTTCCCCTTCAAACGACCAAGGAATTCGGCTCGTGTTCACAGAACATGGAATTGTGCGCAAAGCGCCCCGTATCGACATGCCACCCTGGCTCTGGATCGGTAGCGCCGTGGTCTTGTTGTGTGTCGTCCTGGCGGGTCAGGTGGCCCGTTATATCTGGCAGGATCAGGTGGATGTGCGAGGGTACGTCAGTCAGATGGAGACCGACGCACCGCTGCAGGGTGCCTTCGTGGAGGTCATCTGGGATGCGCTGGAGCAGGATCTGGGCTTGCGGCGGCTGCATCGGAGCGTGGTGCGGACCGACCCGTCCGGGTATTACCAAGCCAGCCTGCCGGAGGAAATCGCCCGGGCCATTCAGGCCAAGCCCGTCCTGGCTGGCGTGCCGACCCGAATTCGGGCGTACACCGCCCGGGTCTATCACCCCGGCTTTCGCCATCTGCAATCGAGCAAGCAGTTTTATCAGCACCAGCCCTTCCTACCATCGGGTTGGAGCGCCTGGCACGGTGGCTTTACCATTGAGGTGGACGAGCCGTCCGAGCTGGATCGGGATGGGCAGGTTCGCCTGACGCCGGTGGATGCCGATGGCGCGCAACGCATTCGCCAGCTCTACGGGACGCTTATTGCCCTGCGTCAGGAATCGCGGGGTGTCCTGGAAACTGGTGATCATGCCTGGTTCGCGGCACTCTGCCAGGAAGCAGACGGCCTGGATTTGCGCCGGGCGCTGGAGCTGCGGATGCGGGAAGAAATCTGTGGCGCGCCGGGCCTGGCGCCGGTGCGCGTGGAGCGGCCCGGCTTTCAGGGCGTCATGTCCGGCCTGGCACACCATCCCTGAGTCAGCTTGCCGCGTTGCCTGTTGCCTGTACCTGTTACATCCGTGCGTTGACCCGAGACTCGTAACTGGCGCATGATAACCGCTCGCTTAATAAGGAAGAATCCCGTGATCCACTCCCATGCTCTAGCCAAACCCGTCGTTGCCGCGCGCCTAGCCGTGCGAGCGCTCGTGGTCGCGCGAATTGTGCGCTGGCTGAGCGGCGCTGCGGTGCTTTCGGGAGATTCTTTCGCATAAAGTGAAACCACGATTCCCAAGGCCGCAGCGGTGCACCCCCTGCGGCCTTTTTTGTTGTTGCCGCATCCTGCTCCGCCGCACCTGCCTTGGCACCGGACCCATTGTCTAAGAAGGAGAAAAAATCATGTCCGTGCCAGCAGCTTATCTGGCTGTGCTCGTTATCTGGTCCACCACACCCTTGGCTGTTGCCTGGAGCAGTGAAACCGTCCATCCGGTGATGGCGGCCTGGCTGCGTATGGCGCTGGCGGCGCTACTGGGGTTGGTCCTGGTGCGAGCATTCGGGCTCAAGCTGCCCTGGCACCGTATGGCACTGAAATCCTATGGTTATGCGGTCTTGGGCGTGTTTGGCGCCATGTTCTGCACCTATCTGGCGGTGGCCTATGTGCCCACCGGATTGATCTCGGTGATGTACGGCCTGTCGCCGTTGCTGTCGGGACTGCTGGGCCAGCGCTTGCTGGGCGAGAAGCCGTTTGCGCCCCATCAGTGGATTGCCTTCATCCTGTCTCTGGGCGGGCTGGCGCAGATCTTTCTGGATGATCTGGTACTGAAGGGCGATGGCCTGCCGGGCATGCTCCTGCTGGTGGCGGCGGTGGTGCTGTTTGCGCTCAGTGGCGTGATGGTCAAGCGGGTGGGGGCGGATGTGCATCCGCTGTCCACCACCGTGGGTGCGCTGCTGGTCTCACTGCCGCTGTTTGGCGTGGCCTGGTTGCTCCTGGACGGCACGCTGCCCACCCTGGATTTCGGTAGCCATTCGCCGTGGGCCATTTTGTACCTGGCCACGTTCGGATCGCTGGTGGGATTCGTGTGTTATTTCTATGTGCTGCGTCATTTGCCGGCCAGTACGGTCGCCCTGGTGACGCTGGCGACGCCGGCCTTCGCGCTGATGCTGGGCAGTTGGTTGAACAATGAGCGTCTCACGGCCTCCCTGGCACTCGGCAGCATTTTGATCACGCTCGGCTTGGCGATCTACTTCTGGGGCGGTCGGCTGCCGCGATCAAGACGTAAAGTCGCTTAGAGGGCGTGTCCACCGGCGGGACGGGCAGGACGATATTTTTGAACCAGGTCCTGTTTCGCGGCTGCACAACTAAATTGGGAAACGTTAAGATAAGTGACGGTCTACGGGAGTAGGCCGTCACTCAGTACTCATCAGGTTGCGAGCCCGCGCCACAAGCGACTGGCTCCCATCCCCATGGAAGTGACCCTCAGATCAGGGTGTGTTCCATGCGACGTTCAACCCAAACCTAAACGGTGGACGCAATTGTGATCAAGAAAGTTCTCATCGCGAATCGGGGCGAGATCGCGGTACGGATAGCGCGTGCTTGTAAGGAGCTGGGCGTTTGTTCCGTTGCCATCTACTCCGAAGCCGATCGCTACGCCCTGCATGTGAAGAAGGCCGACGAGGCCCACTGCGTGGGCTCCGACCCCTTGACCGGCTATCTCAACCCCCATCACATCGTCAATCTGGCGGTGGAATCCGGCTGTGACGCGCTCCATCCCGGCTATGGTTTTCTGTCGGAAAACCCGCTGCTGGCGGAGATCTGCGCCCAGCGCGGCATCAAGTTCATTGGGCCTACGGCTGCGGTGATCCGGGCCATGGGCGACAAGACCGAGGCCCGCGCCAGTGCCATTGCCGCCGGCGTCCCCGTGACCCCGGGCACCGAAGGCAACCTGACCGGCGTGGAGGATGCCGTGCGCCAGGCGGCGCACGTGGGCTACCCCGTGATGCTCAAGGCCACCTCCGGTGGCGGTGGCCGGGGCATTCGCCGCTGCAACGACGAGCGCGAGCTGCGCCAGAACTACGAGCGGGTGATCTCAGAGGCCAGCAAGGCCTTTGGCAGCGCCGATGTCTTCCTGGAAAAATGCATCGTCAATCCCCGCCATATCGAAGTGCAGGTGCTGGCGGACAGCTTTGGCAACACCATTCATCTGTTCGAGCGCGATTGCTCGATTCAGCGCCGCAACCAGAAACTGATCGAGCTGGCGCCTTCGCCCCAATTGAGTGAGGCGCAGCGTCACTACATCGGTGAATTGGCGGTCAAGGTCGCCCGTAATGTGGGTTACGAGAACGCCGGCACGGTCGAATTCCTGCTGGCGGACAGTGGCGATTTCTACTTCATGGAGATGAACACCCGGGTGCAGGTGGAGCACACCATCACCGAGCAGATTACCGGGGTCGACATTGTGAAAGAGCAGATCCGGATTGCCTCGGGGCTGGCGCTGTCGTTTCGCCAGGACGAGATCGCCTATAAAGGCTTTGCCGCCCAGTTCCGGATCAATGCCGAAGATCCCAAGAACGGCTTTTTGCCCAGTTTCGGCTGTATCACCCGTTATTACTCGCCGGGCGGCCCCGGCGTGCGCACCGACGCCGCCATTTATTCCGGCTATGTCATCCCGCCTTTCTACGACTCCATGTGCGCCAAGCTGATCGTTTCGGGGCTGGACTGGGAGGAGCTGCTGGCCCGTTCGGAACGGGCGCTGACGGATATGTCCATTTACGGCATCAAGACCACGATTCCGTATTACCTGGAGATTCTGCAGCACCCGGAATTCCGTGGGTGCAGCTTTAACACCAGCTTCGTCGAATCCCATCCCGAGCTGATCAACTATTCCGTCAAGCGCCGTCCAGAAGCCCTGGCGGCGGCCATGGCCGCGGCGATCGCCGTGCAGGCCGGCCTTTGAGCGTCGCAAGGAGAAGCTATTCATGAGCAAGAAGAACCTATTCATGAGCAAGAAGATTCACATATCCGACGTGGTGCTGCGCGATGGCCACCAGTCTCTGATCGCCACCCGGCTGCGCACCGAAGACATGCTGCCCATCTGTGACAAGCTTGATCGTGCTGGGTATTGGTCGCTGGAAGTCTGGGGCGGCGCCACCTTTGACGCCTGTGTCCGCTTCCTGAAGGAAGATCCCTGGGAGCGGCTGCGCCAGTTGCGCGCGGCGCTGCCCAACAGTCGCCTGCAAATGCTGCTGCGGGGCCAGAACCTGGTGGGTTACCGGCACTACTCCGACGATGTGGTGAGCGCTTTTGTCGAACGGGCCGCGGCCAACGGCATCGACGTCTTCCGCATCTTCGATGCCCTAAACGATGTGCGTAACCTGAAAACCGCCATTGAGGCGGTGAAAAGCACCGGCAAGCATGCCCAGGGCACCCTGTGCTACACCACCAGCCCGGTGCATACCATCGAGGCCTTTGTACAACAGGCCGAGGAGATGGCGGCCATGGGCTGTGACAGCATTGCCATCAAGGACATGGCTGGCCTGCTGACGCCCCAGGCCACGGGTGATCTGGTCCAGGCCCTGAAGGCGCGCCTGCAACTGCCGATTTTCCTGCACTCTCATTACACCTCGGGCATGGCCACCATGTGTCAACTGAAGGCGGTGGAACATGGCTGTGATCATATCGACACCTGCATCTCCGCGTTTGCCGGCGGCACCAGCCATCCGCCCACGGAAACCATGGCGGCGGCGCTGGCGGCCAGCGGCTATGAAACCGGGCTGGATCTGACACTGTTGGCTGAAATCGCCGCCTATTTCCGCGAGGTGCGCAAGAAGTACCACCAGTTCGAAAGCGAATACAGCGGCGTTGATGTGGAAGTCCTGTTGAGCCAGGTGCCGGGCGGCATGATGTCGAACCTGGCCAATCAACTGAAGGAGCAGGGCGCACTCGATCGTATCCGCGAAGTGTTCGCGGAGATTCCCCGAGTGCGCGAGGATTTGGGCTTTCCGCCCCTGGTCACGCCCACCTCGCAGATCGTCGGCACCCAGGCGGTGCTGAACGTCATCACCGGGATTCGTTACCAGACCATCACCAATGAGGTGAAGCGCTACCTGCAAGGCTGGTACGGGCAAGCACCGGCGCCGGTCAACGAGGAGTTGCGGCGTGCCGCCATCGGCAAGGAAGAGGTGATCGAGGTGCGTCCGGCGGATCTGTTGCCCCGGGAAATGGACAATCTGCGTCAGCAGATCGGTGCCCTGGCCGAATCCGCGGAGGATGTGCTGACCTTTGCCATGTTCCCCGAGGTGGCCAGGCCATTTCTCGAACAGCGCAAGGCCGGTACCCTCACGCCCGAGCCGCTGATGCCGAAACTGGAGACCGCCGCCGTGCCTGGTGTTGCCACCGAGTTCAAGGTGACGGTGCATGGCGAGAGCTTCGATATTCATATCACCGGGGTCAGCCCCACCGGCGACTCCGAACGCCGCTTCTATATGACGGTGGACGGCGTGCCGGAAGAGGTGTCACTGGAAAGCCTGGGTGAATTCAGCAAGGAGGCCACCGCCGGCGGCAAGCGCGCCCGCGCGACCCGCGAAGGCCATGTGACCACCTCCATGCCCGGCAATATCGTGGCGGTGCTGGTGAAGGAAGGCGACCAGGTTAGCGCCGGCGATCCGGTGCTGGTGATCGAGGCCATGAAAATGGAAACCGAGGTCAAAGCCCCCATTGCCGGCCGGGTGACGGCAGTGCATATCCAGAAAGGAGACCGGGTCACGCCGACCGAGATTCTGGTGGAAATCGAAGCCTGATCACGGGATAGCTGGCTCGCCCCAAGACTCGACAGGGAGTGGGCCAGCTTCATAACGAGAAAAGTTCTCGCCTTATTGTTGTACTTTTGTAACCTGCGCTTGTTTGTTCTCGCATTTTTTGAACTCCCTCCTAGATTTATGAATACCTGTTTCGAACGCCGCGTCTGATCCCCTGCGCGGTCTCTATCGTCACATTTGCAATCGGGTATTCGTACATGAAGAAATTTTCTCGTTCCGTGCTTTTCCTCGCCGTGTCCGGCACGGTTCTCGGCACCAGCGCCGTGTCGGCGTCAACCCAGCTGCATCCGCCGGGAGCACTCTGGACCCACGGCAAGAGCGTCAACCATTCCTCGCTGCTGTCCGTCACCGCCAATCCGGCGGCGGGCTCCATGGTCGTCGCGCCCGGCGAAAAGGTCCGCACGGGCTACCTCAGTTCCATCAGCTTTGGCCTGGAAGTGGGCGATGTGGATAACTTCCAGGACGAGATCGACGACCTGATCGACGAACTCGATCGCGACGATGTCGGTTTTCAGGACGCCGAGGATACGATTGATCGCTTCAACGCCATCCTGCCGGAGATGGGCCGGGAGGGATATCTCCATTTCGAGGGCACGTTACACGCCCCCGCGTTTCCGATTGCGATTCAAAGCGACCTTTTGCAGGGCGTGGTGACCCTGGACCTGCAAGCGTCCGGCGCCGTGAATGGTCGCCTGCTGGACGATGCGCTGACCTACAACTCGGCACAGAAAAACCTGGAATCCAACAGCGCGCTCTACCTGAAAAGTGCGATGCTGACCACCGCCTCGATCGGCTTTAGCCGCGAGGTCTGGCAACCGACCGAAACATCCAAGCTGTATTTGGGCGCCACGGGTAACCTGTATCGGGCCAGCATCAGCAAGCAACTGCTCAAACTGCAGGCGCTGAATGGGGAATCCCTGTCTGATGTCATCCGGGACGAATACGACAACAACGAACAATCCTCGACCCAGTTCGGCCTGGATCTGGGCCTGCTCTGGACGCTGCCCTATGGCCAGGTCGGCCTGACCATCGCCAACATCAATGAGCCCGAGTTCGAATACGGCAGCCTGAACCGCGACTGTGCCGCGCTGAACGAGCCTCAGGCACAGGAAAACTGCGCGGTTGCCATCAATACCTTCGCGCCGGCGGGCCGCATTGCCCTGGACGAGACCGTGACCTTCGATACCCAGATCACGCTGGAAGGCGCGGTCTATACCCCTGGCCGGAACTGGTTGCTGGCGGGTTCGCTGGATACCAATTCGGTGTATGACCTGGTGGGTATGGAGCGCCAGTGGCTGACCCTGTCGGCAACCTACTTCGCCGACAGCTATCTGATCCCCAACGCCCGCATCGGCGTGCGCAAGAACCTGGCCGGATCCGAACTCACCTACCTGAACCTGGGCACCACCCTGTTTGGCGTTGCCAACCTGGACCTGGGATACAGCCTGGATAGCACCGAAATCGATGGCAGCAGCACCCCGCGCGGTCTGGCGATCAGTTTCGGCTTTGAAGAAAAATTCTAAGGAGCAGGCCCATGAAGCAAGCCAATAAGTTTTCCCAGCGTATTCTCGGCACGGCCATTGCCGTCGCCATGTTCAATCTTGCGGGCTGTGGCAATGCCGACAATCCGGACAAGGGGTCGCCCCAGAGCTACAGCGTTTCCGGCCTGGTCGTGGACGGCTACGTGGCCGATGGCCTGATATATCTGGATACCAACGACGACGGCATCGTCAATAGTTGGGAACCGCGCGCCTATACCGATAAGGATGGCTATTTCTCCCGTTCCAAGCCCAATGCCGACGGTAACAGTGTGGATTACTGCCGCGCCGATGCCACCGCCGCCGAAGCCAAGCACTGTCTTCGCCTAGCTGGTCCCAGTGCTAACGCAGTGCTGCGTGTGCAGGGTGGTATCGATCTCTTTAGTGGAGAGCCCTTTTCCGGCAGCATGAGTATAAGAATGCCCAGCGATCCCAGCGTGGATCGATCCAGTCAATTACAATTTCCGCCGCTTGTAATTTCACCCTTGACCAGTCTGCTGACCTATACCCCGGTAATACACCATGTCGACCTGCTGACAGGGTTGGGACTGCAGCCGGGTGACGAAGCCAGGAACTTTTTGGAACCCACTGCTGATGGCG
This sequence comes from uncultured Pseudomonadales bacterium, assembly GCA_964467875.1. Taxonomy (GTDB): domain Bacteria; phylum Pseudomonadota; class Gammaproteobacteria; order Pseudomonadales; family Oleiphilaceae; genus JAEZAA01. The sequence goes on from CAYXVO010000003.1 coordinate 16,457, forward strand.
ACATCGATCGGGATGCCCTGTTCGCCTCGTGGCGGATCCACAAGCTCGTGAGCGTTCTGCAGAATCGGTTTGGCCAGCACTACGGGGGGTTCGGCGAAGAGTCCGATCTGCCTGCCAACCCGAGCTTTGAGATATACCGGACCATGGGGCTGGTGCTAGGGGAGGCTGTGCCAGCTCCTGGCTTTACCTTTGGCGACGACCTGTTGGAGCTGCTGGTGAGCAGGAGCGATGTGAGAGTGCGGGCCTTGCTTGCCGGGCTTAACCAAACCCGGGAACAGCGGGAGGAGGATCCGATTTTTATGCCGGTATCGCCCGACCTGTGGGCTATCGCTTCCTGGACCACGACTGTTGACCATCTAATCTTGCCCCTGACTCCTCTGATCGACCGAAGCAATTCCGATATCGGCGGTGGCGACCCCCTGACACAGGCTCGCGGCGTCCAGAGGCTGTTGGATATAGTGCTCGGGAAAATCGAGACCGGCGCAGACGGCATTGAAGGTCTGCGTGAATTGGTAGACACCCCTTCGTCTGACCTGAATGCACTGCTCAACAATCTGTCGGATGAGAACAGCGATATCTCGGAACTGGTGGAGGACGACTTCAGCGATATGGCACGGGTGCTTGCCAAGGCCAAGGCCTCCATGGAGCTCGATGTGTTCACCGGAGAGGATGCGGCGCTCGAGATCGCAGGCACCAAGATGCGGTTGACGGGTAAAGAGGATAAACCGGCCAAGGGCAAGACTTCGTCCGTGGATGCCGCCTTTTTCTTTGAAGGCGAGCCCGGTGCAACCCAGGGTGATCTGACCATGTGTATCACCTACCTTGAAAACGAGAATGACCGGGAAGCAGGTTCAGACGACCTGGACAACGCCCGCCTCAAGGGCACCTGGCAGGTGCTGGACGGCCTGAACCGCAGCACCGTGCAGATGCGGGTCTCCATCGCCCAGGGCGATTTCAGCCTGCTGGTGAAGAGCATTGGCGCGGCCACCGGCAAGCCCCTGTACCGCTTCAACTTCGAAGGCGATCTGCGTAAGTTCGACCCAGTGTCGGTCAATACCACCTATCCAGATACAGCGCGGGTGGCCATTGACCAGGCTACGCTCTGGCTTGACGGCACCAGCGTGCCCCAGTCGGACGCGGACTGTGCGGCGCAGCTGAACTAAGAAGCCGCGCCGGTACACCAGGCCCCGGTCTCGTAAGAGTCGGGGCTTTTTCATGTTTGCGCCCTGGTAGATGTGTGCAATTCGGCGTGCTCTGCCCGCACTTCGCCCAATTGCGGCGGCGTCGACGCCTGTTCCTTCTCGGCCGCCCGCGCCTTAGACCTATGAAAAACAAGCTGACAACGCCTTCCGACCCAGCTATAGAATTACTGTGCAGGATCGTTCGGTAATAGAGAGGAAGTTATGACCAAAAAGGCAGGCGGTACGTCTGACCAAAAGCCCTTCAAGGATCCCCGGAGCCGGCTCTACGTCCGTACCGCGACGGTTCAGGATATTCCCGCCATTGAGGATCTGAGCGAGCGCGCCTACAAGGGGACCGGCCTGTATGGCTATACGGCGGGTCCGCTCAAGGGACAGATTCATCATTTTCCAGAGGGGCAGTTCGTAGCCGTGCTGGGTGAACGGGTGGTTGGCTACTGCGCCACCTTTCGGATCGCCGGCGAGGTGGCACTCAAGCCCCATACCTGGACCGAAATCACCGGCAATGGCTATGCCTCCCGTCACGACCCCAAGGGTGATTGGCTCTATGGCATGGAGGTCTGTGTCGATCCGGACATGCGCGGCTACCGGATCGGCCAGCGCCTGTACGACGAGCGCAAGCGCCTGGCGCAAACCCTGAACCTCAAGGGCGTGGTGTTCGCCGGGCGCCTGCCAACCCTGTCCAAGCGGATCCAGCGCTTTGGCAGCGCCGAGGCCTATGTCGAGCAGGTGACCAAGAAACAGCAGCGGGATCCGGTGCTGTCGTTCCAGCTTCACAATGGCTTTGAGGTGCAAGGTGTCATCCCAGGCTACTTGGATGCCGACCGTCAATCCCTCGGCTACGGCGTGCACATGACCTGGCGCAATCCCAAGGTACCGCAGGAAGAAGCGCCAGGTAAGGTCAAACGCTACGGCAGCCGGCTGCCGGATACCGTCCGGGTGGGAACCGTACAATACATGCAGCGGCGGGTGGGATCCTTCGATGAGTTTATCGAGATCGTGCGGTATTTTGTCGATGTGGTGGCGACCTATCGCGGCGATTTCGTGGTGTTTCCCGAAATGTTCACCCTGCAGCTCCTGTCGATCGAGAATCAGGAGCTGGCGCCGGCGGCGTCCATCGAGGCCCTGAGCACCTACCGGCCGCGCTTCATTGAAGCAGTGCGGGACCTGGCGCTGCGCTTTAACATCAACATCATTGGCGGCTCACTGCCGACGCGCAGCGAGGACGGCCGGGTGCGCAACGTGGCGTATGTGTTCCTGCGCGATGGCCAGGTGTTCGAGCAGCCCAAGATTCATCCGACACCCAACGAAGCCTACTGGTGGAACATCGAGGGCGGCAACGAGCTGACGGCCATCGAGACGGACTGTGGGCCGATCGGTATCCTGATGTGCTATGACGCGGAGTTTCCGGAACTGGCGCGGCACCTGGCGGATCAGGGCGTGCAGATCCTGTTCGTGCCGTTTTGCACCGACGAGCGTCAGAGTTATCTGCGTGTGCGCTATTGCTGCCAGGCGCGGGCGGTGGAGAACCAGTTCTATGTGGTCATGTCCGGTAACGTTGGCAACCTGCCGAACGTGGCGAACATGGATATCCAGTATGCCCAGAGCTGCGTTCTCACACCCTGTGATTTCCCGTTTGCGCGCGATGGCATCGCCGCCGATACCACGCCCAACGTGGAAACCGTGGCGTTCGCCGACCTGCGCCCGGAAACCCTGCACATTGCCCGCAACAGCGGCACCGTGCAGAACCTGCGGGACCGCCGCCACGACCTGTACAACGTGCAGTGGCGCGGGAAGTAGCCCAGAGGGGCAGCCCGTCGGCCGGCTCGGACCGGCGGCGGGCTTAAACTGCTAAACCGGCTCAGAGTAACCAGCCGGGCCAGAGCGCGGGGGTAAACGTCACCACCAGCAGAGCGCTGCCCATCACCAGGATTGGGAAAATGATCCGGAAATGGCGTTGCCAGAAGGTGCCATGGAGGCTTTCCCAGGCGGTGGGTGGGCCTACTACCTGGCGGGTGATCAAATGGTTCAGTGCCACCGGTGGCGTCAGGTAGCCCATCTCGAATGCCAGCAGGGTGATGATCCAGAAGTGCACCGGGTTGATCCCATTCTGAATGGCCCAGGGCGCTAGCGTCGCGTTCACCAGTAAGACCGCGCCGTAGGGGTCCATCAGCATGCCCACCACCACCAGCAGGCCTGCGACCACCGCCAGGGTCAGCCAGACCGATCCCAGGTCGGCGGGCAGCAGTTCCAGCACGCCGGAGCGTTCGATCATGCCGCCCGTGCTCATGGACAGGGCGATCAGCAGGGTCAGGGCACCAATCATGGGTGCGGCCTCGCCGGTCGAGCGCAGGATTGCCTGTCCGGTTGTCTGGCTGGTGAGCGCGGCCTCGGACGTTTCGTCGGGATCCGGCGCACGTAGTACTTTCCGCTCATACACCAGGATCAGCAGCATCGCGATTGGCAGAATGGCTGGCGCCGAGAACTCATCCAGCCGCTTGCCCAGCACCAGATCCCAAAACAACACCACGGCCAGAAAAATCAACACATACGGCAGCAGTGGCACACAGGCGCGGAGCGTATTTGCAAGCGCCTCATGCCAGGGGGGACGCGGCTGGGCTGTTGTCTCTCCGCCAAACAGAAACACGTAGAGCGAGAAGAACGCGAGGCTTACCAGCAGCACTTTCGAACCGGCGCCATAGAGTTCATCGGTGGTGACGGAGCCATTGACCGAGGCCACGATCAGGACCAGCAGGCAGGGTCGCAGCATGGTGCCCATGGAGCCGGCAATGGCGGTGGTTGCCAGGGCCAGGCGTTCCGAGGAGCCGGCGCGGCGCAGCTCCGCGTACAGGGCGGGGCCGGCGGCCAGGATCAGCACCGCCGAGGCGCCGGTATAGGCGGTGGGGGGCGCGGTCAAAATCAGCAGCACCACGCAGAGCCATTTCGGCGGGAGGTTCCAGGCCCGGACCAGGTCGAACACCCGTTGCGCCAAATAGGTCCGTGCCAGCAGGACACCCACCCACACGTAGAGTCCCACGTTGAGGAACACCGCGGCCATGTCCAGCAGCAGGTTCAGGTACACCAACATGCCGTGATAGAAGCCATAGGAGGCAAAGTTCAGGGCAGCGCCAATGCACATAAAACTGTACAGGGGCGCGCAGAGCAGGGCCTTGCTCCAGCTGCCGGGGGGCGCGCTCTTTTGTGTGACAGCGGGGCTGAGAGTGACAGCGGGACTGAGAGTGACAGCGGGGCTGACAGAGAGACTGGGGCTGACCGAGACGCTGGGATTGAACAGTTGGTGGATTGAAATAGCCGTAAGGCCGGCGAACCCGAGCACGAATACGTCGTGCATGAAAATATGGTTGACCGGCAGGCCGCTGGCGGCGGCTGCGTACTCCTGTTGCCGGTAGAGCCAGGCGGACAGCGTCAGAATGCCGTTCGCCACGATCTGAAACAGGGTGGAAACCAGCTCATCTCGTTGCGTCTGCACCGGGCGCAGGGCGATCTGTTCGCGGCGCAAGGTCGCGGCGGCCGCGCAGAATAGAATCATCAGACCCAGAATGACGCGGCGGTTGCCCGTGACCGAGGTCACCAGGTGCGAGAGCAGCATTTCGCCCGTGGCAAAGGTGCGTACCTGCCAGTTGTCCTGTGCCCGAATACGTTGGTAATCGGTCCATAGCTCCTGGCAGAGCCGATTCTGGGATTCCACCGATGTGCGCACCGCCGTCCGGTCGACGACCTGCCCGCCAAACACATCCGCAAACAGGTCATCCGCCGCAGCCTGTTGCCGGCGCAGAACCTCCTGCGCCACGGCGCCGTCGATGTCGGTAATGGCCTGGCAGCTGGGCGCGCTGATTTTGTCGATCAGGCGCAGCTTGGTGTAGTCCGGCCAGGTCGCGGCGCCCACCGCCAGCACCCGCGAATGCAGGGTCTCGCCCACCGCCGCCAGCAAGGTGATCAGCAGGATTGCCAGCATGGGCACGCTGCCAATCCAGCGGCCGAGCCGGCTGGCGCGCGGGGGAGCAAGGAGGGCGGTTCTTTCAGTCACGGGCGTTTAGTCCACCGGCGCGTGATTCCCATAAATCGTTAATCCTACAACTCGATATTCCCACAGCTCATTATTTCCATAGGCCATTATTCCCATAACTCATCATTCCCATAACTCACTATTCCCACTACTGGTTATTCCACCGGATTGGTGCATTCCGGGCGGCTCGGGTCGTTCTTGCAGCGAACCTTGCGCAGAATCGTCAGCATGTCGGGATTGTAGTAACCCTCCTTGCTCAGGTTCAGGCGCACCTCCTGCATCACTTTTTCATAGCGGGGCTTGTCGGGTTCGGGAATGGCCACGAACCACTTTTTCGGTACCTTGGCCGACTCCGTGTTGACCAGCTCCATGGCCAGATCGAAGGCGTCATGCATCAGTTCGCGCACTAGCTGGGCAATGGGATTGGGGAAGACGTCCGCGCGACCGATCATCTGCATGGATGCATGAATCAGCGGGAAGTCGATGATCCCGCCATTGGGTTCCAGCCCCTTATAGAGTTCCATGAATTCGTAGGCGATGAGTGGCGCGGCGGTGATGTCCACGTCACCGTTATTGAACTTGTTGGGGGCGTTGGCGATATCCGTCATCACCGGCGTGGCGCCGAGCCCGGCGACCAGTCTGGCCTGCATCGGGTCGTAATCGAGCACGGTCACCCGTTTGCCGGCCGCTTCCTCAATGGTGTCCACCGAGCGATCGTTGACGAATATATAGGCGGCGCCGCCCGGCAGGATACCCATGTTCACATAATTGCCCGCGACCATCTTGTCCGCGCTACGGGGGTCCGCCATCAAGCGGTAGACCAGGCGCACATCCTGGAGGTTGAGCAGACTGCCGGGGGAGTCCAGGGTGCCGGTATAGCTGTTGAACGCACGCGCCCGCAGGCCGGTCATCAGCGCGGCATCACAAGTGCCGGCCTTCAGCTCCTCGACCATGACGGTCTCGCTGGTGTAGGGATCCATCTGGGCCTTGATGCCCAGTTCCAGCAGCTTGATTTCCTGTGCTTTCACGTTGGAGTAGATGGGGCCGCTACGGCCGACCGGGTCCCAGATGCAGATTCGATAGACGCGCTTGGGGTCGCTGTGGAATCCCGTTAATTCCCTGGCGGCGGCGAGTCGTGCCGCACGCGACAGCGACTGATCGTACACCTTGGTTTCCAGAGTAGGCTTGGCTTCCAGAGTAGGCTTGGCTTCCAGAGTAGGCTTGGGCTCGGCCGCGATCACGGTGGTAGCGGTGGCAAGGCCGACCAGAAACCAGAGGATTTGCCGGCCCAAGCGGACGGGGAAAGGAGAAGCGAGCTGATTCAGCTTTGGACGCATAGGCGGTCTCATGGCACCGGCTCCATCGGATCGAAAGCTAGCCATAATGCCTGCTCGCCACAAGAATTTGTGAGGCCTGTTCAACAAAATAGAGCGAAGCGGTGGGTCCGCGCTGGTGACGAAGCGATGGGATCGGCGTGTCACCTCACTGTGCATTTGTCGCGAATTGGCGAAACTTTTGTGGGGCGCCGCTTTTCCTCAGACTGTGTGCTTACACGCTGACGAATGCCTGGTGCTAAATCAGTCCGGGTTCTAAGTCAGTCTTGGGGCGGGAGGAGTCTTGGCCCGGCATGGGAGCTTACGCTTTGACGTAGCTCTATTTAAGGTCTGACATAGCTTGTTAAGGTCTGACTTAGCTTGTTAAGGACTGACATAGCTTGTTAAGGACTGACATAGCTTGTTAAGGACTGACATAGCTTGGCTTGCGGTTTGAGACAGTAAGTTGGGTGTGAGACTGACCGGTCTGTATAACTGCTAGGAACGATCAACGGGGGTATGGAACCTATGAGAAAGCTAGTACCCGGTGTGCTGACCATTGCCATGAGCCTCGGCTTGGTGGCGTGTGGCGGCGACGAGGAACCGGGCACCCAGGATTCTCCTACTGTTGAAGAGGAGGCGGGCGTCATGCCGTCCCAGGAGGGAAATCAACCTTCTGCGGTTCCCGCGGAACCCATTGACCCGACTGGGACGACACCATCCGAGCCTCCCGATGCCGGCGAGCACGGAGTCACGGATGGGGGTGACCCAATGCCGGGGAACGAGGCGTCAGGCGACGGGCTGCCCAGCGAGCGGTTTACGCCGCAAGGGGTGCAGCCGGAATCGGGGGAAACGGTTGAGGGTGCCGATGAGACGGTCCCGGCCGAACCACCGCAGTAGGACTGAAATGCCACAGCGTTTTTCGCTAGGGATACAGATATCGCACCACCATATGAAAAGGAGGCAACTCATGATTAAGAAGTTCGCAACAGGTTTTTTGGCGGCAGCTCTGTCCCTGGGACTGGCAGCCTGTACCGACGACGAGAACACCGTGGGTGACGCGGAGGATTTGAACCGGCTGGAAAGTCCGGCAGCCGGTGATCAGGCTCAACCCTATGATGAGGGTATGGGGCAGGGCACGATGGACCCGGGTCTCAATGAGCCCCCCACCCTGGAACAGGAGCGGAATATGGGCACCCCCGGCGACATGAGCGAGCCTCAGGAGCTCACGC
>CAYXVO010000004.1:0-4297 GCA_964467875.1 uncultured Pseudomonadales bacterium
TAGAGACCGGGCGCGCGCCGTTCGAAGACCGAGCCGACCAGTACCACCTGATGTTCTTTGGCAAGCTTGCCGAGGAAATCTGTCGACGGGCCTGGAATGGTCTCGGCTAGGTCGAAACAGTCGACGTCCTCGGTCTGGCAGAAATAATGCGTGCAATGCAGTTCCTGCAAGACCACAAGCTGCGCGCCCTGTTTGGCGCAGTCGGCGACGGCCTGGGCGCTGACGGCCAGGCTGCGCTCCTTATCCGGGTGGGCGAGTTGCTGAACGGCCGCGACTTTCAGGGTTTTCTTGGACAAGTTCGTCTGGGGCATTTAGAGAACTCCCGCAGGTATCTGCATGGTGACACAGTGAAGGCTACCGTGCTGCTCAATCAGCGGTCGGCAGTCGATCCCTACAATCTCCCGATCAGGGAAGCAGGTTGCCAGTGCGGCCAATGCGGGCGCATCTTCGGGGGTGCCATAGGTTGGCACCAGCACGGCGTGATTCATGATCAGAAAATTGGCGTAGGTTGCCGGCAGTCGCTCGCCCTCCGCACTGTACTGCGCGGTCGGCATTGGCAGGGCAACGAGCCGGTAGGGCTCTCCTTGGACCTGACGAAAGGCGTTAAGTTCGTCTTCCATGGCCTTGAGCGCCGGATAATGCGGATCGGACGTATCTTCGCAGCGCACGTAACTGATCGTCTGGGCATCGCAAAAGCGCGCCAGGGTATCCACGTGGCTGTCGGTGTCGTCCCCTTCCAGATGGCCATGATGCAGCCAGAGAACACGCTCAACGCCGAGCAGGCGTTTCAGGGTTGCTTCGATTTCCTGCTGGCTTTGTTCATGATTGCGGGTGTCTGTCAGCAGGCAACCGGCCGTGGTCAACAGCGTGCCGGCCCCGTCGGACTCAATGGAGCCGCCTTCAAGAATGAAATCGATGTCGGCCATGTCGGTGTCGCCAAACGCACCATGTTGCTGCAGGGCGCGATTGATCTGGTCATCCTTGGATGCACCGAATTTGCCACCCCAGGCGTTGAAGCGGAAATTGAGAAGAACCGGGCGCTGGTCCTGGTAAACGGTGATGGGGCCATGGTCCCTTGCCCAGGTGTCATCGGCCGCCACTTCATACAGGGCAAAATTCTCTTCCGCCACGCCATCCGCTAGTAGGTTCTCGCGAATGCGTGGCAGCAGCGCGGCGTCCTGGCAGCTGATAATCAATTTCTGGCGCAGGCCGATTTCACGGGCGAGGTCGCGGTAAACCCGCTCGACATCAGGCAAAAGTGGGGCCCAGTCGGTATCGCGGTGGGGCCAGGTCAGCATGATGGCGGATTGGGGAGCCCACTCGGCGGGCAAGACTACATTGTTCACGGCAGCTTCCAGTACAGGGATGGGTGATGACGCCTCCGCTAGACCCTGTTTCAACAAGCCAGTGATGCCCGGACCAGTCTGATAGAACGGTCTTTGCCGGCAGGAACAGGGCTGTTAACGCGAGGGCGGAGGTTCAATCGCCGGGTTTGTGATGGCGTACGGCGTGGATTACCGAATCGCGCTCGAAATATACCGTGAACTCAGCGTAGCGCCAAACGGAAATTGGCGGTGTACCGGGCGCGGATTGTACGGAGGCGGGCTCACCATAGCGCTGGCGAACGGCGGCGATACCAAGACCGCGTTCCGGCAGTGTCAGGGAATGTTCCCGCGCCTGCTCGGATACATAGATTTTCAGGGTGTCGCCAGCGACCCGGCCGGCCGTGTCCGGAGTCTGGGTGGTTTCGGCGTGGGCCTGCGCCACGAAGGCGAGTGCCAGGGTTGGTAGGATGCGCTTCATGATTCACCTCTTGCGTGGTTGCTAACGGCTGTTCGTTGATGGATGGTTGCTAACGGCTGTTCGTTAACGGATGGCTGCTAATGGGTGGCTGCTAACTCGACTGGCCAGGTGTCGACCCTGTGCCGGAATGGGGTGATTGGCGTTTGGCCGGTCTATAGACGTTGGCGACGTTGGTCCTGCTGTTTGCGCAGAATGTGGCGCGCCAGCAGCTGGCGTTGCGAGTCGTCGAGGTCGATGAACTCCAGGTGGAGTTGGTGGGCATCCACGTCTGGCTGGGATGAAAGCACCCGAGCGCGCAATAGCAGGCCACAATAGCTCGGTAGCAGGATCATTTTCATCTGGAGCAGGGCGTCCACCGGATAGTTGGTGGACGAGCGAAATGACAGGCCGCCTTCACTGAGGCTGACCTCCTGGATCGTTGCTGGGTCGATGGGATCGTTGACCAGCGCCAGCGTGCGGCAGAGGGAGTCGAGCTTACGATTGAGCAGTTTAAGATAGGCGCCGAGGCGGCGGTCGTTTTCGGTGATGCCCCGCAATAAACCTTGGGCGTCGGGATCCAGAAGTTGGAACTCGCTGATGAGTTGGTGCTGGGCGGATAACTCGAAAAAGCAGGAGAAGTCCGGACTGTTGCCCGGGATCGGCTGAATCTGCAGGGAAACCCTGTCGGTCACCCGAAAATAGCTACGACGATTGCTGGTTAAGTCCGCGTTATCTCCAGCGGAAGAAGGGCGCGGCTGTCCGCCTGCCTCTTTATTCTTGCTATCGACCATTCCACACCCTATCTGCTGCTAATACCCGAACCTTCTTGCTGGCCGCGATCCGTGGTCTGGTATATCCGCAACGCGGTGGCCACGACCTGTTCCAGCGGCTCCTGGTAATTCTGTAATGACCAGCTTAGCGCAATATGGTGAGTAGCGCCGATCAACCCAACCGCCAGAAGACGGGTGCTCAGGCCTTGGCGGGATAAGTCCGGGTGCAGGCTTTCAACCGTGCCACGCAGTAGTTTCGCGAATTCATCCATGAACTCCCTGGCTGCCGTTTCCGTGTACTGGCTGACCATGAAAATCTCCACCAGGAGAATGCGCCCAATTCGAGGGTCGTCACGCATGGTGCGAAAGTAGGCGCCAAGCGCTGCTTCGGCAATGGCTGTGGGGGTGTTCTCGGCCTGGGCCAGGGCGGCGAGGATGTTGGCGCGCAGCTGGCCACCGAGCTCGGTGCCGACCGCGATGAACAGCGCCTCAATGCCATCGAATTCCTGATAGAAGTAACGTTGGGTCAGGCCGGCGCTGGCACACAAGCTGCGAATGGTGGTCGCGGCATAGCCGTTACGGCCAAACTCCTCGATGCCGGCGGCAATAAAGCGTGCGCGGCGCTCGGCCTGGCGTTGCTGTGCGCTCAGGCCGCCATAGGGGCGACTCATGATTCAGTGATCTGCCCGCACGTGGCTGGTGATGGCCTCGGCGATGACGGGCCAGGCGGCCATGTCATGGCCCATACCCTCGATGATCCGCAGTGTCGCATGGGGAATCTTGGCGGCGGTATCGCGTCCTGCTGCAACGGGCAGGAGCGGATCCTGGGCGCCATGGATGACCAGCGTCGGGCAGCGGATACGGGCCAGGTCGGCAGAGCGGTCGCCGCTGGCAAAGATGGCGGCCATCTGCCGTGCAATGCCCCGAACACAACGGGAGCGTTGAATGTTGCGCCTGATGTCCTGGCGTCGCTGCTCCAGGTCAATGGGAAATCCGGGGGAGCCGAGAATGCCAAACACCTTGATCTGATGCTCCACGACCGCCTCAAGCTCCTTGCTTTTCGGCTTGCTCAACAGTGCCCGTGTGGCTTGCGGCGTCGGCCCTGGCAGGCGCCGGCATCCGGTGCTGGACATGATGGAGGTCAGTGACAGCACCTGATCGGGAAAATGGCTGGCCAGGGTTTGGCCAATCATGCCGCCCATGGACGCACCGACCACATGGGCCCGGAAAATTCCCAGGGCATCCAGCAGGCCAGAGGTGTCGCGGGCCATATCCAGCAGGGTGTAGCCGGCCTGGACAGACAGGCCGAGGCGGTGCCTGAGGGCATTCATGGGTACATTGGGTATGGGCAGCCAATCGGCCTTGGTGGAAAGGCCCGCGTCCCGGTTGTCAATGCGGACCACGCGGAATCCCTGCTCAACCAACGCCTCACAGAATGGGTCTGGCCAGGCGGTAAGCTGCATGCCCAGGCCCATAATCAACAGGATCGTGGGTGCAGTGGTATCGCCAAGCGACTCATAGTGAAGGCGCAGGCCGTTGCTGTAGACAGTACCTTCCACTCGATGAAGCATGTTAGATGCAATAGGGGATTGAATGCCCATGGAATGCTCCACTTCTCGCTTTAGAGATCTCGATTAACGGATGAAACCGAGGTGACGTCAGTGACCAGTGTAGATTCAGACCGGCGCAGACCCAGACCGGCACCCATTGGACCAGGGTCGCCGGTCTGCTTGCTCCATCAGCCA
>CAYXVO010000004.1:4307-19454 GCA_964467875.1 uncultured Pseudomonadales bacterium
ACTCGATGGTTCCGGCCTAGCGCATCATGGTCCGACGCGCCGATGTGGTGACGAACCACTGATACATGCCCGGCAGGATTCGCTGCAGAACGTCGAGCGCTTGCGCATCGCGTCCAACCAGTACCCGGCGCGCGTTACGCTGGACGCCTTTGAGAATGATCTCAGCCGCCTTTTCTGGTGGCATACCCAGCATTTTCTCAAAGCCCTTGCGGCTGCGTTCCAGGTTGGTTACGCCGAGATCTTTCAGGCTTTCGTCAACCCGCGCCGCCTTGGCAATATTGGTGCGGATACCACCGGGATGTACGCAGGTGGCGCTGACAGGCGCGCCGCTCAGTTCCAGTTCCTGGCGCAGGGATTCGGTATAGCCCCGGACCGCGAACTTGGTGGCGTTATAGGTGCTTTGGCTGGGGATCGCCACCAGACCAAACAGACTCGACAGGTTGATAATGTGACCATCGCCGGACGCTTTCAGGTGAGGCAGAAACGCCTTGGTGCCGTGGACCACACCCCAGAAATTGATGCCCATGATCCATTCGAAATCGTCGTAGCTGGTGCCTTCAATCGAGGCGCTGTGGGCGACGCCGGCATTGTTGAAGATCAGGTTGCATTTGCCGTGGTCGCTTACGACCTGATCCGCCCATGCGTACACTTCGTCACGTTTAGCGACGTCGACCCGCGCGGTTGTGACCTTGACGCCCAGTGCGCTGGCCAGGCGAGCGGTTTCCGCCAGGCCTTCTTCATTGACGTCACTCAGGGCCAGGTGACAATGGCGGCGCGCCAGCGCCAGCGCCAGGGTACGTCCCATGCCAGAGCCGGCACCCGTGATAGCTGCAACCTTGTTTGCAAACGATTTCATGAAAGACCCTTTTTATATATGGTTGGTGGAGAACCATGAGGTTGATGAAGAAACATATCCCTTGATCGACAAATCCTTTGATCGAATCTTGCGCCGGGCCTTCATGCCGGGCTGACCAGCTCAAAGTGACATCGGGTGTTGTCACTATGTATATGACACCGTTTGATGTCAAGATGGCTGCATCACGACTGTGATCCGGTTTGCGCCGCGGTGCTATACCCTACCGGGCAAATCCGCTAAACTCGCGCCATTTGCGGGGCCGCCGCCCATGCCGTAACGCTTGGCTGTCACGGTCGTCTCACCGGTTCCAAGAGAAGTGATCTCGTTCTTATGTTCAAACCCTATACCGTCTTTATCGGCGCCCGCTATACGGCGGCCAAACGCCAGAACCACTTTATCTCCTTTATCTCGCTGAGCTCCATGATTGGACTGATGCTGGGGGTTGCGGTGCTGATCACCGTACTCTCGGTCATGAATGGCTTTGACCGGGAATTGCGTCAACGTATCCTGGGGATGGTGTCCCATGCCTCGATTCATGGCTATCAGCCTATCGATGATTGGGAGGCGATCCGCGACCGGGCCATGGCGCGACCGGAGATTGCCGGCGCCGCGCCGTTTATTCATGAACAGGGAATGGTGACCGCGCGCGGCAATGTGCAGGGCGTGATGTTGAGCGGCATCCTGCCGGATGCGGAAGCCAAGGTCTCGATCATCGATGAGAACATGGTGATGGGGGCGCTGCAGGATCTGCAGCCAGGCGAGTTCGGCATCGTCATCGGTGAACTGCTGGCTCATCATTTGGGCGTGGGCCTCGGGGACAAACTCACCATTGTATTGCCAGAGGCATCAATCACGCCGGCAGGCGTCATTCCCCGGCTGAAGCGCTTCACCGTCAAAGGCATATTTCGGGTGGGCGCGGAACTGGATGGGAACCTTACCTTTATTCACATCGAGGACGCATCCAGGCTCGCTCGCATGGAAGGATCGGTGCAGGGGGTGAGGCTTCAATTACACGATCTGTTCCAGTCGCAACGGGTCGCCTGGGACATCGCAAGCAGCTTGGGCAGCCACTTTTATGCCAGTGACTGGACCCGTACGCACGGCAACCTGTTCAGCGCCATCAAGATGGAAAAGACCATGATCGGCCTGTTGCTGATGATGATCGTGGCGGTTGCCGCGTTTAACATCATTTCAACCCTGGTGATGGTGGTCACCGACAAGAAAGCGGATATCGCCATCTTGCGCACCATGGGTATGTCGCCCCGCGGCATCATGACGATCTTTATCGTGCAGGGCGCGTTGATCGGCGTGATCGGGACGGTTGTTGGGACCATTCTGGGGGTGTTGGCGGCGCTGAATGTCAGCAATCTGGTCGGAGCTCTGGAGCGATTGATGGGAACGCGGTTTCTCAATCCCGATGTCTATTTTATCAGCGATCTGCCGTCACAGTTGATCTGGTCCGATGTGATGGTGATCAGCGGCGTTGCGTTCCTGCTGAGCTTGCTTGCGACACTTTATCCCGCCTATCGGGCAGCCAAGATCGAGCCTGCGGAGGCGTTGCGGTATGAATAATCCCATTATCCGTTGTCGCGGACTGCAAAAGGTTTTTGAAGAAAACCAGCAGAAGATTGAAGTGATTCGCAATGTGGATTTCACGCTAAGTCCGGGCCAGTCAATCGCCATTGTTGGCGCGTCCGGTTCTGGCAAGTCGACCCTGCTCAACGTGCTTGGGGGGTTGGAGCGCCCGTCAGCCGGCGAAGTGTTGATTGATGGAACCGCTATTCACACGCTCAACGAACGCCGCAAGGGCGCGCTTCGTAATCGCACGCTCGGCTTTGTGTATCAGTTCCATCATCTATTGCCGGAATTCAGTGCCCTGGAAAACGTCGGTATGCCGCTTTTGATTGGTGGTATGCCCATTAAGGAAATCAAGGAGCGGGCGCGGCGCATTCTGGATCAGGTGGGCTTGTCCCATCGTCTGAGCCACAAGCCGGCTCATTTGTCTGGCGGGGAACGCCAACGGGTCGCTATCGCCCGGGCATTGGTCACCGAGCCCAAGTGTGTGCTGATGGATGAACCTACTGGTAATCTCGATCCCCACACGGCCGACGCGGTACAGGCCTTGATTCACGATCTTCAGGAGCGTCTGCGGACGGCCTTTGTGGTGGTGACCCACGACCGCCGTTTTGCCAGCAAGATGGATGCGATCTACCGCCTCAATGATGGCGAGTTGGCACCATTCGACGAGACTCAGTCGACTGTGGTTTGAAGGGGGTGGGCGGCACGTTTGCGTTGCCGCTCACGCCAGTCACTGCGGATTTTTCGGCGCCACAGGAATTGGATCAGTCCATAGGCAATAGCGCCGAACATGACGCCACAGACTATTGAGCCAACGTAGAGTGGCACGCCCACATCGATCAGCTTGGATGACAGCCATTCGACGCTGAATTCGAAGTCCACCGGGACTGGCTCCCGATTGAGCAAAAAGGTTCCCACGCGGTAGGTGAAGTAAAAGACGGGCGGCATGGTGAGGGGATTGGTGATCCATACCAGCGCGATTGAAATGGGTAGGTTACAGTTGAACCAAACGGCCAGTGCGGCAGCCAGCACCATTTGAAACGGCATTGGAATAAAGGCCACGAAAATTCCTACCAGAAAGGCCTTGGACACCGCGTGGCGGTTCAGATGCCAAAGATTGGGTTCGTGCAGAAGGTCACCGAGAAACTGCAGGGACTTATGATCTTTGATTTTTTGCGGGTCCGGCATGTAGCGCCGTATTAGTCGTTTTGGCATTCAACCTATCCATCTCGCCCGGCTGAGGCGGCGTATTATGCATTGAAAACCCATGGATGACCATTATGCGCACATGGATGATCGCGCTTGCGGCAGGGCTTGGTTCGGTGACTCTGTTTCCGCGTTTGCCGCCCCTTGAATGGCTGGGTCCCGCAATGGCTGCGGTGGCCCTGTTGCTCGCGCTGCGATACTGGATCGCTGGCTGTCTGCTAATAGGGGCCCTGTGTGCCACTGTCTGGGGTACACAGTCACTTGACGGTCAACTCATGCCGGCGCTCGAGGGCCAGGATCTCCTGGCGGTGGGGCGCGTGTGCTCGATTCCATCAGCTGATGGGCTCGTCCTGAAGTTCGATTTTTGCAGTAAGGCGCTGACGGATCCAGTCTCCGGCGAGGCATTCGGCAAGCCACTCAAACTCAAGTTAAGCTGGTACCTGAAGGAAACACAAACGGAACAAGTCGAACTCTATTCCGGGCAGCCCCGTGCGTTGCTGGTACGGTTGAAGCGCCTCCACGGCTTTCTCAATCCAGCCGGTTTTGATCGGGAAACCTGGCTGTTTCGAAGTGGTTACGGCGCCACCGGTTATGTGCGAGGGGAGCAACCGCTGTCGGGGGAACCAGCCTGGTCCTTGTTGGCGTCGGTTAGTCGCATGCGGGAGGTCATTTTGATGGACCTCCGGAACCAGACCGATGGCCTGAATCACGGACCTTCGTTCGAAGCGCTGACGCTCGGCATCAAGGACCGTCTGGACAGCCAGCAATGGGAATTACTTGCACGCACCGGTACCAGTCATCTGCTGGTGATTTCCGGCATGCATATCGGGCTGTTCTCGGGCGTCGTATTCTTTCTGGCTCGTTGGTGCTGGTTGCGCCTTCCAGCCAGTGCCTTGCGGGTGCGCGCCGAGTTGCCGGGCGGTCTCTGCGGGCTGGTCTCCGCTGGCGCCTATACGCTGCTTTCTGGCATGGGCGTGCCCGCGCAACGGGCCTTCCTGATGATTGCCATGGCCATGATCGCGTTGATGAGTTCACGCAAGTGGCGGCCTTCCACCATGTATTTCCTGGCGTTCGCGGGCGTGCTCCTGAGCGAGCCACTGGCGGTTACCTCCGCCGGATTCTGGCTATCCTTCGGCGCGGTGGCGGCGATCGGGTTGACGGTCGCCGGACGGCTCGGGCGCCCAGTGTCGAAGTTTGGCCAGATGCTACGCATTCAATGGGGGATCACCCTGATGCTGGCGCCGCTGTTGCTGTTCTGGTTCGGTCAGGTTTCCTGGGTATCGCTGCTGGTAAACCTGGTGGCGGTGCCCTTGGTCACACTCTGGGTTGCGCCGCTGGCCTTGCTGGGCATGCTGCTCGCGGGTGCATTGCCGGTCGTGGCGTCGGCGCTGTTCTGGCTGGCGGACTGGGGCCTTGTCGCGTTCTGGTGGATGGTGGCAACAGCCGCGACGCCAACCTGGGCGGCTGAGAAGATTCTGGTGCCGGGCTGGTGGATCCTGCCCTTGGCTGTGCTTGCCGTGCTCGCGATCGCGCCTGGAGGTACCCCGGGGCGAATCACAGTGCTCGCGCTTGGGTTGGCTTGGCTTTATCCGCCGTCCGAGCCGTACCGGGATAGCCAATGGCGTTTTGTCCTGCTCGATGTGGGGCAGGGGCTGGCGGCCTATGGCACCGACGGCAAGGTTAATTGGGTGTACGATGCCGGACCGCGATTCTCGGATAGCTTCGATGCCGGTGCGGCAGTGCTGGTTCCAAATCTGGAGTATGACGGCATCGCACATCTGGATCACGTGCTGATCAGTCATGGCGACAGTGACCACGCGGGCGGGCTCGAATCGCTGCTGGTGGCGCTGCCGGTTGGTTCGTTGGTCTCGGGAGAGCCGGAACGTCTCGGTCGGGAAGCGGGTTCCACGGCCTGTTATGAAGGACAAACGATGGAATGGGAGGGCGGCGTCGCGCGGGTGCTATGGCCGCCGCGAGATGTGCCGGCATCGTACGTGGCAAATCGGCGCTCTTGTGTGGTTCAGGTGCAGGCCTATGGCTGGAGAATGCTGTTGACGGGCGATATCGATTCGGACATTGAGCGTCGTCTGGTCCGGCGTTTCGGCGAGCGTTTGCGCTCGGATGTTCTGGTGCTGGCTCACCATGGAAGCAAATACAGCTCCAGTGTCGAGTTTCTGCGCGCGGTGCAGCCCAAGGTCGCGTTGGTCTCGGCCGGTTATCGCAATCGCTTCCGCCACCCTCCGCCGGAGACCCGGCAGCGGTTGGCCGACCTGGCGATCCCGTTACTTAACACCGCGGAGCAGGGCGCCATTTCCCTGCACTTTACTTCGGATAATCTACGTATCGAGACCGAACGTGCGACGAGGTTGGGGTATTGGCGGCAAAGACCCGAGACGCCAGGCATTTTGAGCTGGACACGGAATCCCTGATAAATCAGCGCTCTCTCGCGATTTTCTCGGAAGCGTCTACACTTGGATTCAGGTTTGAAGTCATTGGGGAGCCTGGGACCCGGCTGCTGACTTGTTTTACTCCCTCTCCCTTGACGGGAGAGGGGGGGGGAGAGGGTGAACGCATGCGTACTCCGTGTTTTAAGCGGCTGCGCCGCTACCCCCTCTCCCTAGCCCTCTCCCGCAAGGGGAGAGGGGATTACCTTCCGCGTTTGGTGGGGAGGGAGGCGCCTTTAAGGGTGAATCGTGGCTTTATAGGCGTGTGGCGCTTTTATGGGCGAACAGCGCTTTTATGATATCGTAGGCCCACTTTTTTTCCGGGTCGTTTGTGAAGGTTCTTTTTCCAGGAGAGTGATGCGTGTTCGAGATTTTACAAGCCGGCGGTTTGGTCATGATTCCCCTGTTACTTTGTTCGGTACTAGCCCTGGCCATTATCATCGAGCGGGCCTTGGCTTTGCGCCCATCGCGGGTTATTCCCAAGAAAACCGTCAACGATTTGTGGGCCTGGATCAAAAACAAAGAGGTTAATCAAAAGCGGCTGCGTGAACTGAAGGATTCGACGCCCCTGGGACGCATCATGGCGGCGGGCCTGCTCAATGCCAAGCATGGTCGCGAGATCATGAAAGAGAGCATTGAGGAAGAGGCCGGTCATGTGGTGCATGAACTGGAGCGTTTTCTCAATGCGCTTGGCACCATTGCGGTGATTTCGCCGCTGTTGGGTCTGCTGGGAACCGTATTCGGGATGATCAATATCTTCTCCATGCTGCAGCTGGAAGGGGCCGGTAATGCGGCGCCGTTGGCGGGCGGGATTTCCGAGGCGCTGATTACCACGGCAACCGGTCTTACCATTGCCATTCCCGCGGTGTTCTTCCATCGTTTCTTCCAGCGCCGCGTCGACGAAATGGTCGTGGCTATGGAGCAGGAAGCGATCAAGCTGGTGGAAGTGATCCATGGTGATCGCGAAATTGGCACAAACGGGGTCTGATCAACGTGAAGTTTAAACGCCAGACTCGTGACGAAGCCTCGGTGGATCTCACGTCGTTGATCGACGTGGTGTTCATCCTGCTGATCTTTTTCATGGTTTCCACCACGTTCACCAAGCAAAGCCAACTCACGCTCGATTTGCCCAAGGCAAGCGGCGAAGTGGCATCGGAGCAGGTTGAGCGCATTGAAGTGGTGGTAGACCGCAACGGGCAGTACAGCGTGAATGAAAGGCCACTGGTGAATAATCAGCTGGATACCCTGAAGCGCGCCGTGCAGAAGCTGTCGAACGGCAAGACTTCGTTACCCTTTATCATTACCGCCGATGCCAATGCCGCGCACCAGTATGTGGTACGGGCCATGGATGCGGCAGGCCAGCTGGGATTTGTGCACCTCAGTATCACCACCGAGAAGCCCGAGGCTGATCAGTAATCTGGTGTTCAGTGGCGAGCCGTCGTATCCTCGACGGCCGCCGCCGGTTAGAATGCCAGCTGGTTAACGCCTGACGTGACCGGTGTCCGCATGACAACGGCGTCTATTTGAAGAACAGCCCCCATAAGCATTCTGATGAATAATTGGCAAGTCTATAAGCGTCTTCTCGGGTATCTGAAGCCCCTTTGGTTTCTCTTCCTCGTCAGCCTGATCGGCAACGGTATCTTCGCCCTGGCCAGTGCTGGCATGGCGGCCGCCATGGAGCCGGTGGTTGAGGCGATTCAGAATCCGACCCAGGAATATCGCATCTTTGTGCCGCTGCTAATTATTGGCGTGTTTGCCTTGAGAGGGCTCGGCGCTTTCCTGGGGACGTACTTCATCGCGGTGGTTGCACGTAATATCGTACGTGATATGCGCCAGCAGCTATTTGACCGCATGCTGCACCTCCCTTGCCGATTCTTTGACCAGAACTCCTCTGGTCATTTGGTGTCGCGCATTACCTTCAACGTCGAACAGCTCACTGGCGCGGCAACCAATGCCGTAACCGTGATTGCACGAGAAGGTCTGACGGTTATCTTCCTGCTTGGCTACATGGTGTACACCAACTGGAAGCTCACGCTTATCTTTCTCGCGGTGGGCCCCATTATTGGTCTGGTGATCAGCCAGGTCAGCAAGCGTTTTCGCAACCTGAGCAAGCGAATCCAGAGTTCCATGGGCGACATCACCCATGTGGCCTCGGAGGCCATCAGCGGCTACCGCGTGGTCCGTACCTTTGGGGGCGAGGGTTACGAGTCTGATCGGTTCAGGCAGGTTAATGAGCGTAACCTGGAGCAAAGCACCAAAATGGCGCTGACCCGGGCCGTCAATACGCCGGTCATTCAGTTGCTGATCTCCGTCTCAATTGCGATTCTGGTCTGGCTCGCACTGGCGCCGGAAGTGATCGGTGATATGACCACCGCTCAGTTTATCGCCTTTATCACTGCCGCCACGACCATTGCCAAACCCGTGCGACAGTTGACTGACGTTAACTCAATCATTCAGCGCGGCGTGGCCGCGGCCCATGACGTGTTCGACCATCTGGATCAAGCGCCGGAGCCGGATCCGGGACTGTTGGATGCGGAACGGGTCCAGGGTGATCTTGAGATCCGCCAGGTTCGGTTCCGCTATCATCCCGATGGCGATGAGGTCTTGCAGGATATCAACCTGGTCATTCCCGCCGGCAAGACGGTGGCACTGGTAGGGCGGTCGGGCAGCGGGAAATCGACGCTGGCCAATCTGATTCCGCGCTTTTACGAGTATGACAGCGGTGAGATTTTGCTCGATGGCAAGCTGCTGAAGGACTATCGGCTGGATGCCCTGCGTCGCCAGATTGCCCTGGTGAATCAGCAGGTCACCCTGTTCAATGACACGATTGCCAATAACATCGCCTACGGATCCCGTGGAGTCCATGGCAACGAGGATATTTGCCGTGCAGCCGAGGCGGCCCACGCCATGGAATTCATCCGCGATTTCCCGGACGGATTGGAAACGATGGTGGGGGATAACGGCATGCGCCTGTCTGGTGGCCAACGTCAGCGTCTGGCCATCGCCCGGGCCATTCTCAAGGATGCGCCCATTCTGATTTTGGATGAGGCCACATCCGCCCTCGATACCCAGTCGGAACGGCATATTCAGGACGCGCTGGAAGCGGTGATGCGAGGTCGGACAACGCTGGTGATCGCCCATCGTCTGTCCACCATCGAGAATGCCGACCTGATCGTGGTTATGGACAAGGGGCGGATAGTGGAGACTGGCACCCACGAACAATTGCTGGCCCGTAACGGCCACTACGCAACGCTGCATCAGATGCAGTTCAAGGAAGACTAACCTCATGGCCGCGCAACGGCTGCTGCGCGACTGGTACCAGGGTGCGCGCTGGCTTCATCTGCTGCGGCCACTGGCCTGGTTATTTCGCACCGTCGCCCAGCGCCGCCGTCGCCGCTATCTGGCCCAAAAAGAGCAGCTGTGGCGCCCGCCGGTACCCGTTGTCATCATTGGCAATATCACGCTGGGTGGCACTGGTAAGTCGCCGCTAGCAGCAACACTGGTGCGTCAACTGCGCGAGCAAGGCTGGCGGCCTGGCATCGTCAGCCGCGGTTATGGCGGGCGAGCTCCTCACTATCCCATGCTGGTTAGCGTCGAATCCGACCCCGCCGAAAGTGGCGATGAGCCGCTCATGCTGGCTCGTCAGTGTGGCTGCCCGGTTGTCGTGGACCCGATCCGGGTGAATGCCGCGCGCCATTTGCTCGCCCAAACCGATTGCAACCTCATTCTCAGTGACGATGGCCTGCAGCATTATGCTCTGCGCCGTGATGTGGAAATCGTCGTGCTCGACGGCCGCCGTGGGCTGGGCAACGGCTGGTGCCTGCCCGCCGGACCACTGCGTGAGCCACCAGAAAGGCTGGCTACGGTCGATCTCATTGTGACCAACGGAAAGCTGGAGACAGCGTTACCCCCATTGGGTGCTGAAGATGTGTCTGACGGACGCGAGGCTGGTTCCGGTTTGCCCGCGACCTGGGAGATGCAGTTGCAACCGACAGCGCTGGTTGCGCTGGATGATGGGCGGGAGCTTCCGGTGGCGGCGCTGGCTGGCCAGAGAGTTCATGCCGTTGCCGGCATCGGCAATCCAGAGCGATTCTTCCGGACGCTAGAGGGCCTTGGGTTGCAGGTAATTCCCCATGCATTTGCCGATCATCATCGTTACAATCGGCAGGATCTGACGTTTGCCGACGCGCTGCCCATCCTCATGACCGAGAAGGATGCGGTGAAATGCCGCGCGATCGCGACTAACCACATGTATGCGTTACGCGTTGAAGCAACGCTGGATCCGGCATTTTTTCATCGGCTGGAGTCGTTGCTGGCCGCCGTGGACTCTAATCAACAGGCGCCAGAGAAGGCGTGTTGAGCGAACGTATGACTGACAAATACACCGGGCTCACGGGCAGGTGAAACCGCAAATGACGGTGCGCCTGACGCGCCCGTCTGGAAACCGCTAATCGAGCGAGAATTATGGACAAGAAGCTTCTTTCGATCTTGGTATGTCCCCTTTGCAATAGCACGCTGCAGTACGACAAAGACAAATCCGAGTTGATTTGTAAGCAGGACGCGGTGGCGTTTCCCGTCCGCGACGGCATTCCTGTCATGCTTGATAGCGAAGCCCGAACTCTGACGACTGATGAGCGCCTGAGCAAGTAAGGGGCCTTAGAGA
Source organism: uncultured Pseudomonadales bacterium (assembly GCA_964467875.1). Taxonomy (GTDB): domain Bacteria; phylum Pseudomonadota; class Gammaproteobacteria; order Pseudomonadales; family Oleiphilaceae; genus JAEZAA01. The sequence continues at coordinate 15,055 of CAYXVO010000004.1, forward strand.
ACCTATGCCGTTTTCCGTCATTATTCCCGCACGTTATGCCTCTAGTCGGCTGCCCGGCAAGCCATTGCTGGACATCGCCGGCAAGCCCATGATCCAGCATGTGTATGAACGGGCCCTGCTGAGCGAGGCAAAAGAAGTGGTCATCGCGACCGATGATGCGCGTATTCAGGCAGTTGCCGAGGGCTTTGGCGCCAAGGTCATCATGACCTCGGCCAACCATCCGTCCGGCACTGACCGCCTGGAAGAGGTGGTCAGCCAGTTGGGCTATTACGCTGACGATATCGTTGTGAATGTGCAGGGTGACGAGCCGCTGATTCCGCCGCGGGTCATTAATCAGGTGGCGCATAATCTGGCCGCGGAGCCCGTCGCGGGCATTGCCACGTTGTGTGAGGACATTACCGACGAAGCGGCGCTCTATAACCCCAACGTGGTGAAAGTGGTGATGAATCACAGCGGTTTCGCCATGTATTTCTCCCGGGCCCCCATTCCCTGGCCGCGTGATCATCACCTGCAAGGATTGAAAGGGTTGCCGCAAGGGATTGGCTATTATCGCCATATCGGCATCTATGCCTACCGCGTGAAGCTTCTCAAGAGTTTCGTAAAGTGGGAGCCGGCGCCGCTGGAAGTTGCCGAAAGCCTTGAGCAACTTCGGGCCATGTGGAATGGTGAGAAAATCCACGTGGCGGTTGCCGATGAACAACCTCCGGCCGGCGTGGACACGGAAGAGGATCTGCAGCGGGTGCGGGCGTTTTTGGAGCGGGGGGAATCATGACGGCGAGTGTTCTTTTTGTTTGTTTGGGGAACATTTGTCGCTCTCCCACCGCCCATGCTCTATTCGAGCATCTGGTGCGGCGGGAAGGGTTGCAGGATCAAATCCAGATCGATTCCGCCGGAACCGCTGGCTGGCATGCGGGTAAAGGGCCCGATGCGCGTGCCCAGGCTTTCGCGACCAAGCGTGGCTATGACATGGCGCATCTGCGTGCCCGCCAGGTTGCGCCCGAGGATTTCGCCGGGTACGACCTGATTCTCGCCATGGACAAGGACAACCTGGCCAACCTGTTGGCGGACTGTCCGTCTGAGCATCACCACAAGGTCCGGTTGTTTCTGGAATTTGCCGAAGGGGTGTCTCATCGGGAAGTGCCAGATCCTTATTATGGTGGCGATGAGGGATTCGAGTTGGTGCTGGATCTGGTGGAGCGGGCGTGTGTGGGGCTATTGCAGCATCTGCGTGGGCAGTATTTGGATTAGTGACGTGGCGGCTTCGGCCTTGTGTCGTAATCATCGCTCTGGCACTCCCACAGCAGCAAGCCATGCACACATCAGAAGTGATTCCCTCTCCCCTTGCGGGAGAGGGCTAGGGAGAGGGGGTAGCGGCGCAGCCGCTTAAAACACGGAGTATGCATGCTTCACCCTCTCCCCAACCCTCTCCCGTCAAGGGAGAGGGAGCTAATCCGGTGATTTCCCTGCCAGCAATAATGGATATACCAGACGTGGTCCCAGAGCTACCAAACAGCCTTCAGTCGAACGTTGATCTCACGGATCTCCTGACCCTGCGTACACCCGCCAAGGCCCGTTATTACCAGGCAGTCCACCAGGTCGAGCAACTCCAGGCAGGCCTGAACTTTGCCAGGGTCCAGGGTCTGCCTTATCTGATTCTGGGTGGCGGAAGCAATCTGGTTTTGAAGGGCGATTTCGCCGGTGTGGTGTTGCATATCCGCCTGCGGGGCATAGCCTTCGAGCCGTCCAACAGCCTGGACTGTATCCTGACGGCCGCGGCGGGTGAGAACTGGCATGAACTGGTCCAGGCTAGCGTCGCCCAAGGTTATCGTGGCCTGGAGAACCTGGCACTGATTCCGGGCACGGTCGGCGCCGCACCGGTGCAGAATATCGGAGCTTACGGCGTTGAGGTCAAGGACCGGCTGCTGAGCCTGGACGTACTCGATATCCGCAGTGGCGCCATCCATACCCTGTCCGCGGCAGACTGTCAGTTTGGCTATCGTCACAGCGTCTTTAAGACGGACGAAGGGCGGCACTACGTCATTCTCTCGGTGCGCTTCGGCCTCAGCAAAGCCAGCGCTCATCAACTTGCCTATGCCGAGCTTGCCGGAATTTTTGCAGGCCGAGAAGCCGGCGCCGGAACTGAAGAAGTGATGGCGGCGGTGATTCGGGTGCGCCAGGCGAAATTGCCGGACCCGGCCCTGATCCCCAATGCGGGAAGTTTCTTTAAGAACCCTGTGGTGGATTGTCGACAATTCGAAGCGTTACGAACCCGCTTCCCAGACATTGCGCACTACCCACTGCCCGATGGCTCCTATAAATTGGCCGCTGGCTGGCTGATCGATCAGGCAGGGTGGCGCGGCTTTCGGGAAGGGCCGGTAGGCGTGCATGAGCGCCAGGCCCTGGTACTGATAAATCCGGGGCAGGGTAGTGGTGATGATGTTTTGAAGCTTGCCTGGCGCATTCGTGAGTCCATTATTGAGCGTTATGGTGTGGCACTTGATATGGAGCCCGTGGTGGTTTGAAGGGCGGCTTTCATTTGAGTAATATCGAGATTCTATTTTCCTCAGGCCCTCATCTTTGAGCAATCCTGCAGTCTCTAAATTGTCGACAATCCGGTTGACATCCCTGCGCCAATTCCCCTACCGTATAGCTCCGTTTTCATCGTCGGTACGCCGCCGGCACTCTCTCGGCACTCTTTTCGGCACTCTCGGTGTCCCCGGAGCAGTCTGTGACACTAGCTGACCGCGTCTTCGATCAGATTCAGAATGCCATCGTGCGAGGTGACATTGGTCCTGGCCAGAAAATCGGCGAGGCGGAATTGTCATCGCTGTTTGGTGTCAGTCGTGGCCCGTTGCGGGAAGCCATCCGCCGCCTGGAAGGGCGTGGCCTGGTTATCCGCAAACCTCATGCCGGCACCAGCGTGGTCGCGCTGTCGCTTGATGAACTGGTGCAACTTTATTTCGTGCGGGAAGCCCTGGAGGGCATGGCCTGTCGGCTGGCTGCGCGCAACATGCCCGAGGGTGAGATCGCTGAGCTGCATGCCTTGCTGAGGCAACACCAGGCACAGATCGAACAGGATCAGGGGCAAAGCTATTACCAAAGCGAAGGCGACTTCGACTTTCATTACCGCATCGTGCAGGGCAGCCGCAACGAGCAACTGCAGCGGATGCTGTGCGGCGATCTTTATCACCTGGTCCGCATGTACCGGTACCGTTTTAGCACCGCCCAAGGGCGCCCCCAGCTCGCCTTGGCGGAACACCTGCGTATTGTCGACGCCATTGCCGATCGCGATGAAGAACTGGCCGAGCTACTGATGCGGCGTCATATCGCCGCATCCCGTAAAAATGCCGAGAAACGACTTCAAGAAAGCTACGTAACTAAATGAATACAGAGGATAGAGCGATGAGTTCACAACAATCAGCGGGTGCACGCTTCCGTCAGGCGTTGGCCAACAATAAGCCGCTTCAAATCGTCGGCACCATCAACGCTTACTCGGCCATGATGGCCGAGCGCATCGGTCATCAGGCCATTTACCTGTCCGGTGGTGGTGTGGCGAATGCCTCTTACGGCTTGCCGGATCTGGGTCTCACCTCCCTGAACGATGTCCTGGAAGATGTCCGGCGCATCACGTCCGCCAGTCAGCTGCCGCTGCTGGTGGACATCGATACCGGCTGGGGCGGTGCGTTCAATATCGCGCGTACCGTGCAACAGATGGAGAAGGCTGGCGCGGCCGCCGTTCACATTGAAGACCAGGTAATGCAGAAGCGCTGTGGCCACCGTCCGAACAAGGAAATCGTATCCCAGGATGAAATGGTTGACCGCATCAAGGCGGCGGTGGATGCTCGCACCGACGAGAGCTTTTTCATCATGGCCCGCACCGATGCCTTTGCCCAGGAAGGACTGGACGCCGCCATTGCTCGCGCGCAGGCCTGTGTTGAAGCCGGTGCCGACGGAATCTTTGCCGAAGCGATTAAGACCGAGGAACATTATCGCGCCTTCTCCAAGGCGCTGGATGTGCCCATTCTGGCCAATATCACCGAATTCGGCCAGACCGAACTCTGGAATCGCGAGCAGTTGGGCGAGTGGGGCGCGGCCATGGTGCTGTATCCCCTGAGCGCGTTCCGCGCTATGAACAAGGCAGCGGAAACCGTGTATAAAAGCATCCTGGCGGAAGGCGATCAGCGTAAAGTGGTCGACATGATGCAGACGCGCATGGAACTCTACGACTACCTGAACTACCACGATTTCGAGCAGAAGCTCGACGCGCTGTTTGCGGAAGGCAAGAACAAGTAGTGTTGAAGGTTCGAATTAGTTAACGCGAAACGCTGCCCTACGAGGGCTAATCTATGCGCATATCTTTCAAGCCACGCAAAAGGTAATTCCCTCTCCCCTCGCGGGAG
>CAYXVO010000004.1:19464-21327 GCA_964467875.1 uncultured Pseudomonadales bacterium
GAGGGCTAGGGAGAGGGGGCGGCGAAGCCGCTTAAACATGGAGTTCGCATGCATCACCCTCTCCCCAACCCAGAGGGAGTAAAAGCAGCAACTTGAAAGAGTAGTGGGTAGGTCTGGTCTAAAAGGGAGCGCGCGATCAATTCCGGTTATCGGTTTTACCAAAAAACTTTGATAGGAGAATAACGATGGCAGCAGGAAAACAACTGAATGGCGCGGGCCTACGTGGGCAAGTAGCTGGCAAAACCGCCCTCTCAACCGTGGGCAAATCCGGATCCGGCCTGACGTACCGCGGCTACGATATCAAGGATCTGGCCGCTCAGTGTGAGTTTGAGGAAGTTGCTTACCTGATCCTGAAAGGCAAGCTGCCAACCCAGGGCGAATTGGACGCCTACAAGACCAAGTTGAAAGGGTTGCGGGCGCTGCCCCAGGCGCTGAAAGAAGTACTTGAGCGTATTCCCGCTTCCGCGCACCCCATGGACGTGATGCGAACTGGCTGCTCCATGCTGGGCAATCTGGAAACCGAAACCAGTTTCGAGCAGCAGCAGGACGCGACCGATCGCATGCTGGCCCTGTTCCCGGGCATGATCAACTACTGGTACAACTTTAGCCACGATGGCAAGCGTATCGACGTGGAAAACGGCGCCAATTCCATTGCCGAACATTTCCTGTGGACCCTGCACGATGAAAAGCCGTCCGAGCTGCACATCCAGGTGATGCAGGCGTCGCTGATTCTGTATGCCGAGCATGAGTTCAACGCGTCGACCTTTACCGCCCGTGTCTGTGCCTCGACGCTGAGCGACATGCACTCCTGCGTTACCGGCGCCATCGGCTCCTTGCGGGGCCCGCTGCATGGCGGTGCCAACGAAGCCGCCATGGAGCTGATCGAGGGCATGCGCGACCCGGATCACGCGGAAGAAACGTTGCTGGGCATGCTGGCCCGTAAAGAGAAAATTATGGGCTTCGGTCACGCGATCTACTCCGAGTCCGATCCCCGTAACGCCGTCATCAAGGAGTGGTCGGAGAAACTGGCCAAGGCCAATGGCGACACCAAACTGTATGACGTTTCCGTGCGTTGTGAAGCGGTGATGTGGCGCGAGAAGAAGCTCTTCTGTAACGCCGACTTTTTCCATGCCTCGGCCTACAACTACATGGGAATCCCAACCAAGCTGTTCACACCGATCTTCGTCTGTAGCCGCCTGACCGGCTGGGCCGCCCACGTGATGGAGCAGCGCGCCGACAACCGTATTATCCGCCCGAGCGCTGATTATATTGGTGAGGCGCCGCGTTCGGTGCCGGCGATTGGTGAGCGACAATAAGCGTTATCTGCTGCGACGTCGGTCATGCCTGCGTCGAGCCTGTATCAGTTCCGGATTTAGTTGAGAGAGACTTATGAACACCCATTACCGCAAAGCCTTGCCCGGCACTAGCCTGGACTACTACGACACCCGTGCCGCAGTAGAGGCCATCAAACCAGGATCCTATGACACGCTGCCGTACACCTCGCGGGTATTGGCGGAGCAGCTGGTGCGCCGTTGCGCGCCGGAGGAACTGACGGACGCCCTGGTCCAGATTATCGAGCGCAAGCGCGATCTGGACTTCCCCTGGTATCCAGCGCGTGTGGTGTGCCACGACATTCTTGGCCAGACCGCACTGGTGGATCTCGCCGGTTTGCGTGACGCCATCGCCGAAAAGGGTGGTGATCCCTCCAAGGTGAACCCGGTGGTGCAGACTCAGCTGATTGTCGACCACTCCCTGGCCGTGGAATGTGGCGGTTTCGATCCGGATGCTTTCCAGAAAAACCGCGACATCGAAGAGCGCCGCAACGAAGACCGGTTCCACTTTATCAACTGGACCAAAACCGCG
>CAYXVO010000004.1:21337-22406 GCA_964467875.1 uncultured Pseudomonadales bacterium
AACGTGGATGTGATTCCGGCTGGTAACGGCATCATGCACCAGATCAATCTGGAGAAGATGTCACCGGTGATCCAGGCGCGCGAGGGTGTGGCATACCCGGATACTTGTGTGGGTACTGATTCTCACACGCCCCACGTGGATGCCTTGGGGGTGATCTCGGTCGGTGTCGGTGGTCTGGAAGCCGAAACCGTCATGCTGGGCCATCCCTCCATGATGCGCCTGCCCGACATCGTCGGCGTGGAGCTGACCGGCAAGCGTCAGCCTGGCATTACCGCCACTGATATCGTGCTGGCTCTGACCGAGTTTCTGCGTAAGGAACGTGTCGTCGGCGCCTATGTGGAATTTTTCGGTGAAGGCGCGTCCAGCCTGTCGATCGGTGACCGCGCGACCATCTCCAACATGACGCCGGAATACGGCGCCACTGCCGCCATGTTCTACATCGATGAGCAGACCATCGATTACCTGAAGCTGACCGGACGCGAGTCGGAGCAGGTGGCATTGGTGGAGCAATACGCCAAGGAAACCGGTCTGTGGGCGGATTCCCTGACAACGGCTCAGTACGAGCGTGTGCTGCGCTTTGACTTGTCTAGTGTGGGACGCAACATCGCCGGTCCTTCGAATCCCCACGCCCGGGTGTCAACGGCTGACCTGAAAGCCAGGGGCATTGCCGGCAACCTGGAGCAGGCCCGCGCGGAAGAAGCCGAAGGCTTGATGCCGGATGGCGCGGTGATTATCGCCGCCATTACCTCCTGCACCAACACCTCAAATCCGCGCAACGTTGTTGCGGCTGGGTTGGTAGCGAAGAAGGCCAACGAGTTGGGCCTGATTCGCAAGCCCTGGGTGAAATCCTCCTTTGCACCGGGTTCCAAGGTGGCAGAGCTGTACCTGAAGGATTCGGGCCTGTTGCCGGAACTGGAAAAGCTGGGCTTCGGCATCGTGGCCTTTGCCTGTACCACTTGTAACGGCATGTCTGGTGCGCTGGATCCGGTGATTCAGCAGGAAATCATCGACCGTGACCTCTACGCTACGGCGGTGTTGTCCGGTAACCGTAACTTCGATGGCCGCATCC
>CAYXVO010000005.1:0-22050 GCA_964467875.1 uncultured Pseudomonadales bacterium
CCTGCTACTGGGCGATCAATCCGTTTCCCAGCAACAGGGTGACGTACGCGCCGAACTGGCTTTCATACCGAACTACCCCGAAGTCACGCCGCTGCGAATCAATCGTTCCAGCCTGCTGATCGGGTCTTCGGTCACGGTGGACATTGGTGGACACGTGCCCGCTGGCTTTGAAACCGGCGATATTGCCATCACCTTTATCTCGGATGCCAACGGCTATCTGATGCCCAATCAGTACAGTCGCGATGAGGCCGCACCCCGGCATATTCGCCTGTTCCTGGATTTGGCCATGACCGCCGAGAACGAAAAGGCCAACGGTGCACTGAGTCAGGATCTGCTGCACGTGGAATTGGTCGGCACCGCCATCGTTCAGAACGGCATCATGGTGATCGACGCCGTGGGCGTGGTCGAGCCCAGGGTGCTGGGTCTGGATCAGGCCTACGGCACACTGTCGTTTCATATGGAAGCCTATCGGGATCAGATTAATGCGCCCGCATTAAACGTGGATAACATTGCGCCAGTCATCCAGTCTTGGGTGCCAGGCCCTAATCATCACGATAAGCACCGGCCGGGCGACCCCATCGTCATTAATTTCGACGAACCAGTGGATCGCAATAGCCTGGCGCAGGAAGGGGCCTGGAACCTCTATGCCGGTAATACCCTGGTGAGCAGAGAGAACATCAACTGGCACCTGGACGGTAGCAGTCTGGTTATCAAGCCCAAGACAGATCTGCAATTCGGCGCAACCTATCGGGTTGAGCTGACCGGGCTGATCACGGACCTGTCGGATAATGCCCTGGAGAACACCACCATCGAGTTCTCCATGCCCAGAGCTCTCACCTCAAACCCCCGCGCGCCCCTGGCGCTAACGGTCTATCCCGGTTACCCCTGTGTAACCGCGGCGGGCCGTAACCTGGCAAGTGACATCCAGGGCCGCTGCAGTGGTGGAGCAACTGGTGACGATTTGATACCAGTGTCCAAAATGCCGGCGGACCGTCCCATCGTCGTGCGTTTCTCCCAAAACCTGAAAAAGAGCAATGTGCAGTTGGCAACGAGCTGTAACGAGGCAAAAAGCTTTCGGGTAGAGCGGGTGGACACAAACGGCGCCTGTCTTGGCACCGTTGCCGGGCATTTGGAAGTCAACGCCCGTGATCTGAGCTTTACACCGGAGCAACCTTGGCAAGAGGGACAGCTCTACCGTTACGTGCTGGGCTCGACCACGTCCGGTATAACCAACTGTAGCAATGGTCGTTCGATTTGCTCAGAGAGTAATCACCCTTTGCAGACGGCCTTTCTGGAAAAGCCGAACGCGACAGCGGGCGGCCCCAACATGGAGCTCTACTTCAAGGGTGCACCGGCTGTAAAAACCGTATTTAACCCGCTCTGGAACCTGCCGACCCTTGATGTCAATGCCAACATGAGGGACTACAAGGAAGAATCAGAAGTCGCACCGGTGGTGAACGGCGAACGCCGGGAGAATACCACCTACCTTTACTCAACGAATGACCACGCCAGGATTGGCTGCGACCAGAGCGGTTGGTTTGGAGCCGTCAAACCGGATTGTCCTGACAAGAAGTTTCTTGTGTTAACGGCAAATCTTGATACCGAAGTCATCGGCTATGATGAATCCGAGGATGCCATTCATGTCAAACTCTATCCCTCAACCATAATCACGAGCTCAATTGACGTATACGCCAAGGCATTGGGAATCGAACTGTCGGCCAATCCAACGGGCCCGCAAATGATGCGTATGCGCTACCAAAAAGACACTGCTGGAAAGCGCGTGGAGCTGATCGACGGCTACATCCGCGAAACGGAAGATGGTCCGATCTTCACGACCCAGGTCGATCTTTATCTGGATGCTCCATATTTGACTCCTCCCTTAGGACTGTCTCACAACCTGCATAGCTACGAGTTGAACCTGAACTTTAGCAGCCCCATCACCTTCTTTGACGATGGCCGGATGCAAATTGAGCAGCGCAACATTGAAGCCGCCCCCATCACCGTTCAGATTGGCAGTCTCCTGACGCTTGATCTGGCCATTCCTGCAAACGGTGTCTTCCTGAACTACATGTCGAGAATCATCAAGAAATAATCGACATCCCCGACCCATCTCATTCAAATGGGGCTCAATTGAGCCCCATTTTTTATTTGTGTCCGGACGGTCTACAATCCCAGCCCGCACTCAATCACAGAACCCCTCATGGCCACCGTCGACCTCGATCACCAAAGCCTCAAACGCTCCCTGTTCCAGATGACCTGGCCCATGCTGTTCGGCGTGCTCTCACTGATGAGCTTCCAATTGGTGGACAGCGCCTTCATCGGTCAACTTGGCGTTGATCCACTGGCCGCCCTCGGCTTTACCGTGCCCATGTATCAGTTGGTGATTGGCCTGCAAGTCGGTTTGGGGATTGCCACTACCGCGGTGATTGCCCGCACCCTCGGCGAAGGCAATCGGGAGCGAGCCGCGCGCCTGGGTGGGCTGGTGGTGACACTCGGCGCCTTGCTGGTGGCGTTGCTTTGTCTGGGCCTCTGGCTGTTTCGGGCGCCGATCATGAGTGGCCTTGGCGCCTCGCCTCAGCTGCTCCCGCTGATTTCCTCGTTCTGGGCACCCTGGCTGCTGGCAGCCTGGCTCGGCGCGATGGTCTATTTTGGCTACAGCCTGAGCCGCTCCCACGGCGACACCAAGCTGCCGGGCTTTTTAATGGTCGCCACCAGTCTGGTCAATATCGCTCTGGATCCGTTATTTATCTTCGTATTCGACTGGGGCCTGCCGGGTGCCGCCTGGGCCACGGTCGTGGCGTTTGGCGGCGGCTGTCTGGTGATTTACCCCAGGCTCCTGCGACGCGCCTGGCTGAGCTTCGAGCTCCAGGGCCTCAGTCTTCGCCCTGCTCTCAGTCAACTGTTTGGCATCATGGGCCCGGCCATGCTGAGCCAAATGATGCCGGCACTGTCCGCCATGCTGGCGACAGCTATCGTGGCCGGCTTTGGCGCGGCGGCGGTCGGCGCCTGGGGGCTGGGAACCCGGCTGGAATTCTTTTCCATCGTGGTGGTGCTGGCCCTGACCATGTCGGTGCCGCCCATGGTCGGGCGTTTTTTAGGCGCGGGTCAGATCGACCGCATCGTGAGCCTGGTACAACTGGCGGTGCGCTTTGTGCTCCTCTGGCAACTTGGGGTCGCCGCCATCTGGCTATTGGCGTCCGGCGCCCTGAGTCAGCTGCTGAGTCCGGAAGACTCGGTGCAGAATATTCTGACGGCGTACCTGCTGCGGGTACCGGTTAGCTATACCGCACTAGGCGTTTGCATGCTGATGGTGTCGGTCTGCAATGCCACCGGACAGCCCATGCGGGCACTACTGATTTCGGTGCTGCGCCTGTTTCTCTGCTACCTGCCCCTCTTGTGGCTTGGCGCCCGGCTTGCCGGCATTGAGGGCCTGCTGACCGGTGTCCTGCTCGGTAACCTGGCGGCGGGACTCCTGTCCTGGCAGCTGTACCGTCAGGGCATAAAACAACTCCTCCGCAAACAGGCACAGGCATTCACCTGACTCAACCTGACTTAACCTGATCCACCGCAGCCCTTCGCGTCTTTGCAGCGGCTGTTGGTCGCTATGCTTCAGTGGCAAATTTCGTACTGAACCTGTTATGCTCCGGCCGGTCTAAGTCACTCAGTGTCCGGTGGTCGCCAACCGCCGGCAACGGATCACTTTAATCAGCGTTACAAGGGCCGATGCCTATCCAAGGCGGTCCAGCAGGAGAACGGGAACCAAGCATGAAGAACCTATGGGCAATTTTCGCTATTTTCTTTGCCTTTGCACTCCCCATCGGCGATGCCGAAGCCAAGCGCTTTGGTGGTGGCAAAAGCTTCGGCCAGAGCTATCGCACGGCGCCCGCGCAGCCCAAGCCGACCGCGGACAATACCCGCCAGCAACAATCCACGCCGGCGCAGAACAATACGAATCGTAAAGGCATGCTGGGTGGCCTCATGGGCGGCCTGTTGGCAGGCGGCCTGATCGCCGCCTTGTTTGGCGGCGCCTTTGAAGGCATCCAGATGATGGATATTCTGCTACTCGCCCTGGTCGCCTTCGTCATTTTCAAATTCATGCGTCGGGGCCGCGCGCAGGCGCCGGTCGCAGCCTATGCGGGCAGTGCACCGCCCCCCTTCCAGAGTCATCACGACCATGAGCCCGTCGCACGCGTCAACGAAAACGCGGCTGGTAGCGCGGGCGGCACTGGCGCCGGCTTTGCCAGCTCCAATGATGAAGTCCCCTTCAAACTGCCGGCCGATTTTGACCTGACCGCGTTCCTGCAAGGCGCCCGCGAACACTACCGCACCCTGCAGGAAGCCTGGAACAAGAACGACCTGCCCATGATCCAGGAGTACGTCACGCCCGAGCTCTACAATGATCTGCGGGAAGAACGGGCCACCCTGGATGGCGATCAGCATACGGAAGTTCTGTTCGTTGACGCGGAACTGGTGCGTGCCGACCAGATGTTCGGTAAGTCCGAAGTCAGCGTGAAGTTCACCGGCCGTTACCGCGACACCGTCGAAGGCGTAGAGGAAGCGATCACCGATATCTGGCACCTGCAGCGCGATCTGAGCCAGCCCAACGCGCCCTGGTACATTATCGGCATCGAGTCCTGAGTCACTCAGGGTCGTCGAAGGCTCTGACCGCCTTCCGACCGACCACCCAGGCGGCACGTCCCCAGTGCCGCCCGATGACCGGGCCTACTTGCGCCCGGTCAATTTTTTCGCGTTAGTCTTTACTGATACTTGCATGCGCATGCTTGCTTCTACACCACATCTCGTTATCTTTGTGGTACTTAATTTATCCCTATCTTGATCCGTCACAAAAGGAATGTCGTATGCGCATCAAACGAGCCGCCCTCATTATTGCCTTGCCCCTGATCCTGAGCGGCTGCGCAACCGAAGGCTTCAACACGGAGCAGGCGCTGGCGGCGGGCGCCAGTGCCATACAGGCCGCCACCCTGGATGAAGACACCGTGAAAGAAATGGCCGGCCAGGCCGCCCAGGAAATGGACAGTACCAACCAGGTTGCGCCGGCCAGCAGTGCTGCTGCGAAACGGCTGGCGGCCATTACCCAGGGCCTGGAGAACTCCGAAGGCCTGTCGCTGAATTTCAAGGTCTATCAGTCCGAGGAAATCAACGCCTTTGCCATGCCCGATGGGACGGTTCGCGTGTACTCGGGGCTTCTGAATGCCATGCCCGATGACCAGGTTCTGGCGGTCATTCAGCATGAAATCGGCCACGTGAAGCTCAAGCACAGCTATAACCAGATGCGCAAACAGTTGCTGACCAACGCCGCCTTTGGCGCGGCCGCCGCTGCCGGTGGCCAGGTCGGCGCCCTGACCGCATCCCAATTGGGGCAACTGGCCTACGGTTACGTCAACGCACGCTTTTCCCAGGCCGACGAACTGGCATCCGATGCTTACGCGGTGAAAAGCCTGAACCGGTTGGGTAAGGACCCCGCTGCCATGAAACGGGCGATCCAAACGCTCCAGACGAAAAATGGCTCGGACGGCAGCTTCCTGGCGTCGCACCCGTCCAATGAAAAGCGTCTTGAGAACATCGAGGCGACCATCAAGCGACTCAAGTAATCGGCACTTGAACCGCACGGATACCTGACCGGGTCTCCGTGCAATGCCGGCGTGCGCCTTTAGCTCACCTCAACACCGTCAACGCACCCCAACACCGTCAACTCAGCCCAAAGGGTCAACCCCATGAATGTCCTGCCGCAGCACGTTGTTGTTCTGGAGTGGGTACTGCTTCTGGCAACCCTGATCGTACTGGCGGGTTACGAGTGGTACGTACAGCGCCGGCGACGCCGTGAGCCACTCAAATTCGCGCGCAGTGCCAATGCGCGGGTCCGGGAAAATTGGGTTCGTTCGCTGATGAGCCAGCCGGGCCATGAAGTCCTGGCGGTCCAGACACTGCGCAATTCCGTGATGTCGTCCACCATTACCGCCTCCACGGCGGTGCTGGCGCTGATGGGGGTCATCAGCCAGTTCTCCGCCAGTCTGCTGCCACATGTGCAACTGGCACCGGACGGGGCGCTACAAGACCCGCCGATTCAGGTGATCCTGGTGCTGGCGGTGGTGATCCTGTTGTTCACGGCATTCGCCCGCTCGACACTGGCGGTCCGGTTCTACAATCACACCGGCTATATCATGGGAACGCAGTTCGATTACCGGGGCAATCTACCGCTGACGGAATTGGCGGTGGCTTATGCGGTCAAGGCCGGCAGCTATTACAGCTCCAGCCTGCGCTGTTTTCTGATGCTGATTCCCTGGCTGGTGGGACTGATCCATCCCCTGACGCTGCTGCCCACCACGCTGGTGTTGTTGTACGTTCTGCGCTGGTTTGACCGGGCTCCCGCACAGGTACGGGCCGGCTCCTGAGCGAGCCACCCTACGCCACCAGGGCGCCATCAAGAGAATCTGATTTTCAAAAGAATAGAACGCTATCTTCAAAACCAGCTTAAAACGCGACCTTAATAGGACGCCACGACGCGCCCGGTATCCAGGCCCACCGGTTCCAGCTCGCTGCGGTGCAACCGGATTTTGATGACCGTGGTTCTGGCTTTGCGCTGCTTTGAACGTATGGCCAGGGGCCAGTCTACTGCGGGCGGGGCAATAATCTCGACCAGGAACGCCAGGCAGATAATCAGCGAGCCGATACCCAGCAACATCGGAAAGATCAAACCGCTGGCGGTGGCCGCCGCCCCCTGCGTGCTGCTCAGCAGCATCAGTGCGCCCACCGCCACCATCACCGCCAGCAGGGACAATGCCTGCATGGCGATCATTCCCGGATTCCAAGTCTGCCGTCTGGTCGCCGCTCCGTTGCGACGCTCCTCCATTGCCACCGTCTTGCCCTCCTCAATTACCGGTTGCTGCTGAAGCCTTGATCTGGTCCTGCTCGGGGTATGTGGATTTACCGAGCGATCAGGCCCGGCCATGCTAGCGCAAGCGCCAGCGACAGACATGGGTATAGCTCACAGTATTTCGTCTCCCCCTGGCGACAAGGCGATGGAATCGCCCTCTAGCCCGCCGCGTGACGAAATCGTGAGCTCTTCCAGTCAGTTACCGGTAGCCTCGGATGGCGGCAACGTCTCCGCCTGAGCATAACGAGTGGCACGCTTGGCCTGACGCCGCTGCGCGATGATCTGCGCCGCGTCGCCACCCACATGCTGCTCGCCGCGCAGCCTGGCCAGCTTGACCTGCTTTTCCCGCTCCAGGAAGCGGGCACGCTGTTCCGGTGTGTGCTTGTCGTAGCAGTGCGAGCAACTAACGCCCTGCATGTAGCGGTCGCTGGTCTTGTCGTCTTCCGTGATGGGCATCCGGCAGGCGTGACATTGATCGTACTCGGCCTTCTCCAGCTTGTGGTTCACCGCCACCCGATCATCAAAAACGAAACAGGCACCCTGCCACAGGGTTTCTGCCTCCGGCACCTCCTCCAGATATTTCAGAATGCCACCCTCCAGGTGGTACACCTCCTCGAAACCCTGGTCCTTCAGATAGGCGGTGGATTTTTCGCAGCGAATGCCGCCCGTGCAGAACATGGCGACCTTCTTATGCTTGGTCGGATCCAGGTGCTCGGCCACGTACTGGGGAAATTCGCGGAAGGTCTCGGTGGCGGGATTAACCGCATTCTTGAAGGTGCCGATCTGCACTTCGTAGTCGTTGCGGGTGTCGATCAGCACGACCTCGGGATCGGAGATCAGGGCATTCCAGTCTTGGGGCTTCACGTAGGTGCCCACGATCCGGCGCGGATCGATGCCCTCCACCCCCATGGTGACGATCTCTCGCTTGAGCTTCACCTTGGTGCGGGTAAAGGGCGATTCCTCATGGTAGGACTCCTTGTAGCTGACACCGGTAAAGCGGGCATCCGCAGCCAGCCAGGTCATGAGGTTGTCGATGGCCTCGCGGCTGCCGGCCACGGTGCCATTGATGCCCTCGCGGGCCAGCAACAGGGTGCCGCGGATCCCGTTGTCCAGCATCACCTGGAGCAGCGGTTGGCGCAGGGCTTCGTAATCTTCAAGGGTAACGAACTTGTACAGCGCACTCACAACAATCTTGGACATGACTTTTTTCCTATTCTGCGGTCTGGAACGTAAATCCAGAGCATTCAACGCGGCGGAATTGTAACCAAGCACCGGCGGAATGAATAGGCCCTATCAATCGAATGGGTTTAGTCGAAAAATCATGCCATTTCCGCCGCTCTGTCGCCGCGCAAACTGCCAATCCCATAGAAGGCCACCGCCAGCACGCCGCAGCCAACCATCGCGATTAGCAACGGCCGGATGGTGCCGTCGTGCAACACGCCGACCAGAACGCCCGCCAGGGCCCCAATGCCAAACCGCAGAAAGCCTGCCATGGCCGAGGCACTGCCGGAAATATGACCGAAACGGTTCATCACCAACGCCATGGTGTTTGCACTGACCATGCCGTTGGTTCCCACAAACAGCATGATGGATGCCACCAGCACCACCAGGGGTGGTGCGCCCCACGCGGCCAGCCCGCCCATGATGACGGATGCCAGCGCCAACACCAGCATGCCGAGCCCCAGCATGCGATGCACGCCGATCCGTCGCACGAACCGATTGGCGAGCGCGGTAAAGACCATCATGGTCAGGATATTGAGGGAAAACAGCAGGCCATAATTCTGGGCGGAGATGCCGTACAGGTCGATGTAGACAAACGGCGAGGCGGTGAGAAAGGCCATCATGCCGGCAAAGCCAAAACCGCCACACAGCATGAAGCTCAGCGAAGGCCGGTGTTTCAGGAGACTGCCATAGTTGGCCAACAGGCGGCGGGGACGCAAGGATTCGCGCCGCTCCGGCGGCAGGGTCTCGCCCAGGTAGCGCACGAACAGCAGCAGCCCGATCAGCCCCAGGCCAGCCAGCACCAGGAAAATCGAGCGCCAGCCGCTCAGGCTCAGCACCAACCCGCCAACCAGCGGTGCTACTAGTGGCGCCAGTGCCATCACGAGCATGATGAAGCCCATCATGCGGGCGAACTCATCGCCGGCAAAGCGGTCCCGCACCAACGCCGGAACCGTGACCAGGACAGCAGCCGCCCCGATGCCCTGCAGACCACGCGCCAGGATCAGCTCGCCAATGTCGCGGGCCGCCACACACAACAGGCTGCCGGCCATGAACACCGTCAGCCCCAGCAGCAACGTGACACGCCGCCCCAGGGCATCCGACAGGGGGCCGAAGAACAATTGCGGGAGCGCGAAACAGGCGAGATAGACGCTCAAGGTCTGTTGCACCAGCTCCGGCGACGCGCCGAGATCGGCACCGATGGTCGGCAGGCTGGGAAGGTACATATCGACTGCAAAGGGGGAGAGGCCAATGAGCAGGCCCAAAATGATGATAAAACGCGTTTCAGATTGTGCAGACATCCAAATACATCTCTGGCTGACTAGAACTCAAGTGCGAGGAGCGGGAAGCTTTCCCCACGCGCTATCTCCTTATGTGAATAAGCTCCCTTATGAATCCGTTGCTTTGTGCATTCGTTGCTTTGTAAATAGGCCCCCTGTAGCAACAAGCCCCGTGAACGGCTTTTCGCTGAAATTACATCCATTGTAGGGTGCGCGCTCCGTGCCGGGTGCGCATCGCGAGAGAGAGGTTTCACCCAGTTCCTGAAGCCTGGGCTATCCTCGGGACCGAGGGCGCACTAGAATGCTCCTTTTGCCGGGCTTCGTCCAATGCCACGCTTCGGTCAGGTTACGATCCGATCAGGCCCGGGACCAGCCTTCCATATTCGCACTCAATGCTACAGGTTTAGCCGGCACGCCCTGGAATGACTCTCAGCTTGACCATCAATCCCCAGTGGGGCCGGGAAATCTTTCGCACCCACGATGCCTTCGGTCCCATCCGGGTCTTCGACGATGGCAACAAACGCTTTCTGGCATTCGACTCCCTGCACGAGCAAAGCTGCCAGCATAAGGCCCATCCCGAACAGCTGATGCATGAATACACCTGCGCCATGCTGATCCCCCTGGTGTTTCAGCGTCCACGCCGGGTGACCCTGTTTGGACTGGGCGGCGGCTCGCTGGCCCAGTGCCTGTATCATTGCCTGCCCGAGGCTCAGCTGCACGTCATCGAATTGCGCCCCGCCGTACTGGACATCGCGCGCCGCTTCTTCCTGTTGCCGGACGATCCCCGCTTGCACATCGAGATCATGGACGCCGGCACCTACCTGCCGAACGCCCCGGCTGGCAGCGCCGATCTTCTGCTCTGCGACATGTACCACGCCGCACGTATGGACAGCCAGCAGGCACAATTCGAGTTCATTCGTGACTGTCATCGCCTGCTGAGCCCAGACGGCTGGATGACCATCAACTACAGCCATAAAAGCGAATGCACACCCGACGCGCTGGCGTTCATTGCCAGCCACTTTGCCGATATCCGCGTCTGCCGCGTCGCCAGCGGCAACCAGATCCTGGTGGCGGGCAAACAGCCGGTCAGTGCCAGCCCCCGCGAACTCACGCAACGGGCCCGGCACCTCAACGGCCTGCTGGGTTTTCCGATCACCCGTTATCTGGGGCGGGCAACCCGGATCAAGAACGGCGCCTGAACCGGCACGGCCACGGCACATCGCCCCATCTGTTACGCCCCGCTATCCGCGCTCGACCAGTGATACGACCGTCACCGGGACTTTCTCGCCTGCGGGCTACAGTTTTTCTCGCCTGCGGACTACAGAATAGAAACATCAGACCGCTGGTTTTGGCAGGAGATCGCCCTGTGCCGAAACCAGGGGTAACCACGGCTTGAGAGACCGCATCCGACGAGGAGCACGTTATGACTGACATCAAGGAACGCCCGGAGAAGACCCGGGATGACACCACCAATACGAACCCGACCCGTAAGCCAGAGGAGTATCAGGACGATGTGCGTCCGGCCGGCCCAGCGGGCGCGGGCGTCGACCCCAAGAAGTGGGACCGTGTGGATGAGGAGAGTGACGAGTCGTTTCCCGCCAGCGACCCACCCTCTAATTACTGAGCGGGTGCGCCGATGCGGACTTAGCTGGCGGCACGGATTGAGCTGCCGGCGCTGACTTGGCCGCAGATCCTGACTTGGCCGCAGGCGCAGTGGCCATCCCGGCTAGGGGTTGACCAGTTCGAGCGACTGCCCTTCCGGCACGTGCTTGACCGAGACCGAGTTGATGCAATAGCGCAAGCCGGTCGGTGGCGGGCCATCGGGAAACACATGCCCCAGGTGACCATCGCAGCGTCCGCAACGGACTTCCGTGCGGACCATGCCATGGGAGCTATCGCTGTATTCGGCGACCGCATCCGGCGTCAGGGGCTGGGTAAAGGACGGCCAGCCGGTACCCGACTCGAACTTCTCTCCCGACCGGAACAACGGATAATGGCAGCCTGCACAGACATAGGCGCCTGGCGTTTTGGTACCCAGAAAGCATCCGCTGCCGGGCCGCTCCGTACCATGCTCGCGCAGGATCCGGTATTCCTCGGCAGACAGCCGTTGCCGCCATTGCTCGTCACTGAGTTGGAGTCTTTCCACCATGCTGACCTCCTAAAACGGGTTGGTGACCTGATAGACGTCACGAAATCCAGGAATATAGCTGCAAGTAAACTGCAAGCCTCACCCTATTGAAAGCGCCCCGCTCCGGAAATGTCCCGTTCAGCCCCTCCCCCCCCTCCGTTCAAGGCGCCCCATTCCTTTCCCGCCACGCTCGACGGGCCGCCACCCGTGCCCCGCACGCGCACCGGGTATCGCGAGAGGGGGCGCGCCCCCGCCGGCCCTGCAGCAGGCTCTCCCCCAGATACAACGGAAAGAACAGGATGCCCCAGCATTCGTACTGGCGCACATGTTCGTGCTCATGGGCACGGTGCTGATCCAGAACCGCGGCGTTACGCCCCAACACCACATGCCCCAGCGTGATGGCGCCAAACCGGCGCGCGCCCGGCAGTCGCATCAGCAGCCCGGATAACCTGCCGTCCGCCACCTCCAGCACGCCAGCAACCCGCCACGCGCGCGCGCCCAGCAAGCAAGCCACGGCGGCCACCGTCAGCCCCACTGCGGTGGCGGGTGACGCCCACGCATAGCGCAACAGCCGGTGCGTCCGACGTGCCATAGAGCTCCCTCTGCGGGATGTTTACGGAAACGGTATCCAGGCGCGCGACGATCATGCGAGGAGCCGGACCCTTGGCGCCTCTCGGGATAATCGCCCCGGTATGGCCGTAGCGATTAGCGGGATTGCACCCAGGGTGCGAGCCGTTTGAGCGATTCCAGGCGCGCCGCCTGATCGTACACCAGCGCCGTCACCATCAGCTCGTCGGGCTGGTGGCGGCTGAGAAAGTTGTCGAGCCCTTGCGTCACCGTTGGCAAGGCCCCAACAAAGGAGCAGGCCAACGCCTGATCAATCATGAAGCGCTCGGTTGGCGACCAGTCCCGGTCCTGTTCCGCAATGGGCGGGGGAACCTGGCCGGGCATGCCCCGACGCAGATTCACGAAGGACTGCTGCTGGGAGCTGAAGTGAAACCGGGCCTCCGCGTCCGTTGCCGCCACCAGCACGTTCACCGTCAGCATCACATAGGGTTGAGCCAGTTGTGCCGACGGCTGAAAGTGCTGCCGGTACAGGGCAATGGCCTGCTCCATATCCGCCGGCGCGAAGTGCGAGGCAAACGCAAACGGCAGCCCCAGCATCGCCGCCAGTTGCGCGCTGAAGGTGCTGGACCCCAGCAGCCAGATCGGTACCTGCAAGCCGTTACCCGGTACCGCATGGATCCGTTGGCCCGGCTGGGGCGGCGCGAAATAGGCCTGCAACTCCTGCACATCCTGGGGAAACTGTTCGGCGCTGGTGGCTAGATCCCGCCGTAAGGCCCGTGCCGTCGCCATGTCCGTGCCCGGCGCCCGCCCCAGGCCCAGATCGATCCGCCCCGGGTACAGGCTTTCGAGCGTGCCGAACTGCTCGGCGATCACCAGCGGCGCGTGGTTGGGCAGCATCACTCCACCCGACCCCACCCGAATACGCTGGGTTCCGCCCGCCACATGGCCGATAACCACGGAAGTCGCGGCGCTGGCAATGCCCGGCATGTTGTGGTGCTCCGCCAGCCAGAAGCGGTGATAGCCCTGCTCATCCGCGCCTTGCGCCAGAGTCAGGGTGTTACGTAATGCTTCGCCGGCCGTCCTGCCTTGAGGAATCGGCGACAGATCCAGCACTGAAACAGGAATCATGGGAACCTCCACAGCTAACTTCGTCCGGCAATAAGACCATAGTGTAAGATCCAGCCTCCTCTACAGCCATCCTCCTCTACAGCCATCCTGAACTATCGGCCCTGAGCTCTCCACTGCGAGTTCCACAGCGGCTCATCTAAAACGGACCATCCAAAACGGCCATCCACAGCAGGTCCTTCAAAACAGCATGAGACCGCCCTCGCCGCCGCGTTGAGCGCTCCCTAAGTCGCTGTTATGCTAAGTCCCATTTTTTCCAAGGAGCTGGTATGAACAAGAGCACTGTTATCGGCGCACTTCGTTGCGCATTAGGCATCAACGCACTGCGTGGCGCATTGGGCGTCACCGCCTGCGGCGTATTATCCCTGTCCCTGCTAATTAATGCACCCGAGGTCCAGGCCCAAGCTGCCGCCAAACCGGCAAAGCCCGCAGCAGCTCCGCAACAGAAGCCCCAGGTGCCCGGCTATTACCGCTACATGGTCTGCGATGTCGAAGTCACGGCGCTCTATGACGGCTATATTCAGCTGGATACCAAGCTGTTGAAAGGCATCCAGGGCGACGACCTGCAGAACCTGCTGGCAAAACTCTTCATCGATAGCACCGACGGTGTGCAGACCGCCGTGAACGCCTATCTGATCAACACCGGCGAAGAGCTGGTGCTGGTCGACACCGGCGCCGCCAAGGCACCCGAGGCACAACAGGGCTTCTTTAGCATGAGCCGCAATTCGGTTGCGCCCTATAAGGCGGCCAAGCGCTTCGACACCTTCGAGCCCACCGCCAAACTGGCCAAGACCCTGTCGGTGGTGCCCTCCCCTGGTCATACCCCAGGCCATAGCAGTCTGCTGATCGAGTCGGCGGGCCAGAGCCTGCTGATTCTGGGCGACATCGTGCACAACTACGCGGTGCAGTTCCCACGCCCGGACGTCGCCATTGAGTTCGACACGAATTCCGACCAGGCCATCAAGAGCCGCAAGAAAATCTTTGCCGACGCCGCCGCCAATCGCCTGGCCGTGGCCGGCGCGCACCTGCCGTTCCCCGGCATCGGTCATGTGGGCACGCAGGAGCGGGGTTATGTCTGGGTGCCCGCCAGCTACCGCCCAGTGACCAATACAGCCCGCTAACCCGGCCGCGGGAATGTGGTACAGAGTCTGCATTGAATGCACGTTGAACAGGCAAAGACATGGAATCGTTCAAGCTGCCCGAAGCCAATCCCCCTGCCCTCAATAAACATGAGCACCTCACCCGTATGATGGGCGCGCGCATGCGCTTCCAACTCTTTATCCTGGTCAGCACCGCCGTCTCCCTGCTTTTTTTTCTGTTCTTTGGCGCCTTCGTTGCCAACAGCTGGCCGCTCATGCTGGCCCTTGGCGCCAGCGCGCTCGCGTTTTTTGCCGTTCAGCGCTGGACACTGCTGCCAGCGGACAGCAGTCGCCTCAGTACCGGCACCCATCTGTTCGCCCTGGCACTGCTGGTGACGATCGCCGCCATGGCAATGCTCAGCGGGCAAAGCGACTCGCCGGCTGGCTGGTACCTGCTGACAATTCCGATGATGACCGCCTATCTCGGCGGTTTCCGTGCCTCGCTCATCTGGACGGGCGCCAGTCTGCTTGTCCTGATGGGCATCTGGCTGAGCCAGGAGCTCATGCCCCTGCCGCCCATCTATACCTATCCGGCCTTTGTCGAAATGCTCTCCCGGGCCGTGCTGCTTCTGATCGCCCTGGCCTGGGGCCTGTTTGCCCGCAACGCCCATGAGCGCCAGTTGCAGTTCTTGAACGAGGCCAAGCTGGCTGCGGAGGCCGCCAGCCAAACAAAATCACAGTTTCTCGCCACCATGAGCCATGAAATCCGCACGCCCCTCAACGGCGTGATCGGCCTCAACAGTCTGCTTCTGGACGGCGACCTGTCGCCCCAGATGCGCCGCTACGCGGAACTCGCGCGCCAGTCCGGCGAGGCTCTGCTGCATCTGATCAACGACTTCCTCGATTACTCCAAAATCGAGGCGGGTTATCTTGAGCTTGAGCAACGGACCTTCGATCCGGGTCGGATTCTGCATGAAGCCCTGGCCGTGGTGCAGCCTATCGCACACCAGAAGGGACTCCGGGTATCCAGCAGTATTTGCACGCCAGGCGATCTGATGGGCGACCCCACGCGGCTGCGACAGGTTCTCCTCAACCTGCTCAGCAACGCCATCAAGTTCACCGAGCAGGGTCATGTCACGTTGCGTTGTCAGGTCAGCCATCGCCAAAGCTCCCTCACCTGGCTGCGCGTCGAAGTGGAAGACACCGGCGTCGGGATCGACGAAGCCATTCAGGACCGCCTGTTTCGCCCGTTCACCCAGGCGGAAGCCTCCACCACCCGACGTTTTGGCGGCACCGGCCTCGGCCTGGCGATCTGCAAGGAACTGGTCAGCCGCATGGGCGGCACCATTGGCCTGAAAAGCCAAGCCGGCCAGGGCAGCACCTTCTGGTTCATCCTGCCGTTCGAGGCGGCTACCGCCCCCCAGGCCGACACACCGGAGCCGGCTCTCGCCAGTGATCACACGGCCGCGCTACCTGCGAGCTACCGCTGTCGCGTGCTGGTGGCGGAGGATAACAACGTTAATCAGATGATGATCAAAGCCATGCTGGCCCGCCTCGGTTGTCAGGTCGAAATCGTCGGCAACGGACGGGAAGCGGTTACCGCCATGGCGCGGCAGCGCTACGATCTGGTGCTGATGGATTGCAACATGCCGGAACTGGATGGGTTTGAGGCAACCCGCCTCATTCGTCAGCAGGAGCCACCAGGGGTACGGACACCCATCGTAGCCGTGACCGCTGCCGCTTTTTCCGGCGACAAGGACAAGTGTCTCGCCTCCGGCATGGACGACTATCTAGCCAAGCCCCTGCGCCTGGCGAATCTCGACCGGGCATTGCACATCTGGATCGAGCCGGCCCGGGTGGAGCACTCAGCCACCATCACGACCGAGTCGGGATCCTCGGCCTGACACGGACGCTTTCCAGGTACGTCTCCATCTCCGTCTCCGGGTTGTCACGATTTTGGCTCTTCAGCATAATTTACAGCGTCCGGTCGTCGAGGTGCCTGCGTGGACGCGAAGCCCGCGAGTGCGCCCTGATCGTCATCAACCCAAGGAATCGCATGGAAACTGCGGCGACCACGCAATCCGGCCGAAGCGACCGCGCCTCTAGTGATGACCAGCTCCTGCTGACCCAGTTGCGTGGCGCAACCCAGGTCAGTCACCAGCAAATCGAGCACAACGCCCGTCTGCGCCGCATGTTCGAGCCGGGTTATAGCCTTGCTGAATACCGCACACTCCTGGCTCGTTTGCTGGGATTCTATGCGCCCCTGGAAGCAGATCTGGCGAGCCAGGGCGGCGCCGTCCTGGCCCCCTTTGAGCTCGACAGCCGTTGGAAGTCGCCATGGCTACGCCAGGATATTGAACATCTGGGGCTAGATTCCAGCGCCATTGCGGCCCTGCCCTGTATCCCACCCCTTGCTCGTCCGCCGATCGCCACGCCCCCGGCCGCGGTAGGCTGCCTGTATGTCTTGGAGGGCGCCACGCTTGGCGGACAGCTGATTGCGCGACATCTCAGCCGCACCCTGGACCTGAACGCGGCGGGCGGCGGGCGCTTTTACAGCGGCTACGGCGCGGAGGCAGGACGGATGTGGCGTGATTTTCGAGCCACGCTGGCAACGCTTACCCTGTCCGGTGCAGACATTGCCGTCGCCACGCACACCGCGGTTGAAATGTTTAGCTGCCTGGACCGCTGGCTCGCGCGCGAGGAGTAACCATGGAGCAGACCACCAGCCAGGCATTGGACCTGACCACCTGCGAGCGGGAGCCCATCCACATCCCCGGCGCCATTCAGCCGTTCGGCGCCTTGGTCGTCTCCCGCCTGCAGGACTTTCGCATCACCCAGGCCAGCGCCAATGTCGAAAGCCTGACCGGTCGACGGCTTGAGCAGGTGCTGGGTTGTCATTTGGGCGAGCTGATCGGCCAGGATGATTTCCGCCAGCTCGAGCGCGAACTTGCCACCGGCAACCTCCACGCCCTGACGCCCAGTACGGCTCGACTGTTCGAACAAGGCCAACCTTGCAACCTGTTCTACCATTGCGAAGCAGACCTGCTGATCACGGAGTTCGAAGTCCGCCAGGAAGATGAGTTGCAGGCGCGGGGCTTCTGGTCTCAGGGCGAGCTGCCCTTTGCGGAGATCCAGGCGTGCTCCAACACCATCGCCTTATGCCAGTTGCTCGCGCGGGAGGTACGTCGGCTAACGGGCTTCGACCGGGTCATGGCATACCGCTTCGACATCGACTGGCACGGCGAAGTCATCGCAGAAGCTAAAAGCGAGCAGTACCCGAAAACCTATCTCGACCATCACTTTCCGGCCTCGGATATCCCGGCGCAGGCCCGGCGCCTGTTTGCGCGCAACCATCTGCGCATGATTCCGAATGTCGATTACCAGGCTGTGCCCCTGGTGCCACCGGACAACCCCGTGACGGGCGGCCCGCTGGATATGAGCCAAGCGATGCTGCGCAACGTCTCGCCCATCCACCTGGAATACCTGCAGAACATGGGCGTGGCGGCATCGCTGACCATCTCCCTGATGGACAATGACCGCCTCTGGGGCATGATTACCTGTCACCATGCCACTCCCCGTAACGTGCCACACTCCATTCGCTTGCGCTGCAAGATCCTGGGCGAGTTAGCGTCCTATACCGTCACCGCCATTGAGCGGTGCGCCAGGGTTGCCGCCGAGCAGGAGCGCAAGGCGCTCGAGGCCAAAATCATCGGGCATCTTATAGCAGCACCCTCGTTGTCACTGGGCCTGAAAGCGGTGTGTGACTATTTGCTGAAGTACCTGCGGGCAGACGGGCTTATCCTGCGGCAGGGCGGCGCAGAGTTGATCCTGGGACCGCCCGTCGCGCCGGATCGGATCGAGCTGCTGTTCGATATTTTGGACAAAGCGGCGGGCGCACAAACACTGCTGTGTCACCACCACCTGTCGGCACTGGATACTCGCTTGGCCGCGTTGGCCAACGTCGCCAGCGGAGCCCTGTTTCTGCGCCTGTCCGAGACGGATTCTCTTATTGCCCTAAGACGTGAACAAGTCGAAACCCGAGTCTGGGCGGGCGATCCCAACAAGCCGACACTGACCGATCCTGATGTGCGGATTCACCCCCGCAAGTCGTTCGACCACTGGCGGGAAAAGGTGCGGCAGCATTCGCACCGCTGGTCGCAACTGGACCGGGATTGCGCTGTCAGCCTTAAGCGTTTGCTGCTGGAACGCTGTGAGCAGATTCTACGGGCACGGGCAGAGATCGCCCTGCGGGAAAGCGAAATGCGGTTTCGCGCCACTTTCGAGCAAGCCGCCGTCGGCGTGGCCCATGTCGCGCTTGATGGGGGCTGGGTGCGTGTGAACCAGAAGCTGTGCGACATTCTCAGCTACAGTGCCGAAGAACTCTCTGCCCAGACCTTCCAAAGCATCACCTTCAAGGACGACCTGGCCCGGGATCTGCTTCAAATGGAGCAACTGCTGCGCGGGGAGATCGCCACCTACAATCTGGAAAAGCGCTACATTCAGAAAGCCGGCTCCCTAGTCTGGGCCAATCTGACCGTCTCCTTGATCCGTGATGACGCTGGTCAGCCCAAGCATTTCATTGCCATTGTCGAGGATATTTCGGCCCGCAAGCTGGCCGAGGAACGTAATTGCTACCTGGCCAATCACGACACCCTGACCGGCCTGCCCAACCGCGCCTATTTCAGCGACCGGATTCATGAAACCATTGCCCATGCCAAGCGGGAACAGGGGCGGTTTGCCTTGATGCTGCTGGATCTCGACCGCTTCAAATCCGTCAATGACACCCTGGGGCATCACGTGGGCGACCTGCTGTTGAAGGAAGTGGCCAATCGCCTGCTGGCCAGCGTCCGGGAAACGGATGTGGTGGCCCGGCTGGGAGGCGATGAATTTGCGATCATCCAAAGCCACCTGGCGACGCCCGATGCGCCAGTGCTGCTGGCGGACAAAATCGTGCAAGAGCTGGATCGGCCGTACTGGCTGGACGGCACCGAGATCCATAGCGGCACCAGCGTTGGCATTACGCAGTATCCAGGCGACGCCGAAGATCCTGTCACGCTGTTCAAGAATGCCGATCTTGCGCTGTACCGGGCCAAGGACCGCGGGCGTCATAATTTCCACTTCTTTACCGAGGACCTCTACAGCGAGGCCCAACATCGCAAGGCGCTGGAGCAGGGCCTGCGCCACGCCCTGCAGGAGCGCTCGCTGCAACTGTACTATCAGCCCGTCTACAACCTGAGGACGGGCCTGCCCTTCGGCGCCGAAGCGCTGTTGAGTTGGCAAAGCAAGCAGATGCTGTTACCGGCGTCCCGCTTTCTGAAACTGGCAGAGGAAACCGGACTGATACAACCGCTTGGGGAATGGGCACTGGAAGAAGTCTTCCGCCAGGCCTGTGCGTGGCAGCAGATGGGGCAGTCGGGTTTCCAGATTGGCGTAAACTTGTCGCTGAAACAGTTGAAGAGCCCCAATTGCGTCACATTCATCCGTCATCTGCTGACACAATATCAGGTCAATCCAGGATGCCTGGAAATCGACGTATCCGAAGGAGAAATGATTCAGGACCAGGATCAGGTCCTGAATATTCTGGACGAGTTGCGCGAGCTGGGCCTGCGCATCTGTGCCGACGACTTCGGCGCAGGCCTGTCAAGCCTCGGCCGTTTGGGTCGGTTACCGGTGGATTCTCTCAAGATTGACCAGGGCATTGTGCAGCGAATACCCCACAGTCGCCATGACGCGGCGATTGCCACCGCCATTATCAATCTTGCCCACGAGCTCGATCTGCAAGTCGTGGCTGAGGGAGTGGAGTCACTGGAGCAGCTGGCATTTCTGGAGGCCCGGGGATGTCATGGCGGACAAGGCTTCATCTTCAGCCAACCGTTGTCCGCCACCGACATGACGGAGCTGCTTCAAAGTCAGCAACTGGTCGAGGCCTAGCCCATCGCAAGAGCGCCCCCAACGAATAGGGTGTGGCGTGCTCAGTGACCAGATGCCCTCGACTTGCCCAGACGTCATTCGTCATCGGCCTAGCCGGTTCATCGGTGTGGCTTCATAGATGCGACTGGTTTCGTTGTTAACCTGAACGGCCACCACCACAACATAAGGAAATATCGCCTTTTTTGATCTGCCTCAAATTCCAACCAACTAATGTCATGCACTATAGCCAGACAACGTATACGGTTGTATACTCCGAATCAGATGTATACACCTGTATACACTATAACAATAGTTACAGGAGGCCTCCATGACCAGTCGTCCACCCATTACTCCCGAGACCCGTTATCTGGACACTGTCATTGTCGGTGCTGGTTTTGGCGGACTTTGCATGGCCATCAAGCTACGCGAAGCCGGCATGGATAATTTCGTCATTCTGGAAAAGGACACCGAAGTCGGCGGCACCTGGCGGGACAACAGCTATCCGGGCTGTGCCTGCGACGTGCAGTCCCACATGTACTCCTACTCGTTCGCGGGCAAGCCCGACTGGACCAAGCGCTACGCGCCCTGGCACGAGATTCAGCAGTACATTCTGGATACCACCGAAAAGTACGGCTTGCGCCCCTTCGTCCAGTTCCAGCAGGAGGTCAACTCGGCCCATTTCGATGACGCACGCGGTGAATGGCAGATCGGCACGACCAGTGGCACCACCTATGTCTGCAAGCATTTCGTACTGGCCAGCGGCCCCCTGCACGTGCCGCAAATCCCCAAGATCAAGGGTCTCGATCGCTTCCAGGGCAAGCTGTTTCACTCCGCCCGTTGGGACCACGACTACGACCTTACGGACAAATACGTGGTGTCCATCGGCACCGGTGGCAGCGCCTTTCAGTACGTGCCGGAAATCGCGCCCCAGGTGAAGCAGCTCTATGTCTGCCAGCGCTCGCCGGCCTGGGTCATTCCCCGCGATGAACGCAAGTATCCGCAGTTTCGCAAGCAGCTGTTCGCGCGCTTTCCGCTCCTGCGCAAGCTGCACCGGGCACGCCTGTACTGGACTAACGAATCTCGCGTCTGGCCGGTGTTCAATCCGTCCCTGGCCCGTACCCTGCAACAACTGGCCAAGCTGTTCATCCGGATTCAGGTCAAGGATCCCGCCATCGCCCGCAAGCTGACGCCGGACTACACCATCGGCTGCAAACGGGTGCTGATTTCCAACAAATGGTATCCCACCTTCAACCGCGCCAACGTGGAGCTGGTCACCGACGGCATCCAGGAGATCCGCGAGCACAGCATCGTCACCCGCGACGGCGTGGAACGTCCCGCCGACTGCATCATTCTGGGCACCGGCTTTATCGTGGACCCGCGCATCTACATGAAGAACTTCCCGGTGACCGGCCTGCCTGGCCACACCCTGCAGGAGGACTGGAAGGAGAGCGCGGAGAGCTATCTGGGCGTGACCACCAGTGGCTATCCCAACCTGTATCAATTGGTGGGGCCGAACGCGGGGCTGGGGCACAACTCCATTATTTTCATGATCGAAGCCCAGGCGGATTACATCGTGCAGTGCATGCAACTGCTCAAGACCTCCGGCGCTGATTACCTGGACCTGAAACCCGAGGTACAGCACCAGTTCAACGTCGAGGTGCAGGAGGCCATGCAAGGCACCGTGTGGAATACCGGCTGCACCAGCTGGTATCAGCAGGAGGGCGGTAAGAACTTCGCCGTCTGGCCCTGGTCCACCTGGCGCTTCTGGCTGCGCACCCGGAGCGTCAAGCCGCAGGAGTACAATCTGATGACCAGTCGCAAAGCCGCGCAAGACAGCGACGTGAC
>CAYXVO010000006.1:0-264 GCA_964467875.1 uncultured Pseudomonadales bacterium
ACGATCTCACCGGCCTGGCCAATCGGGTGCTGTTTCGCGACCGCCTGCACCATGCCCTGGGCCGGGCACGCGCCAGCCACACCCGTTACGCGCTGCTGAACATCAACATCGACCGTTTCAAGCAGATCAACGACAGCCTCGGCCAGGATGCCGGCGACGATCTGCTCAAGCAGGTTGCACAACGCCTGCTGGCCATGTTGCCCACGGCCGACACCCTGGCCCGCCTGGGCGGCGACGAGTTCTGTATGCTGCTGGAAGCCGCCA
>CAYXVO010000006.1:293-21466 GCA_964467875.1 uncultured Pseudomonadales bacterium
TGCAGGGCCAGGAAATCATGATCGCCGCCAGCATTGGCATCACCATGCTGCCCGACAGTGCCCGCGACCTGCAGCCGGCCCTGCAGCAGGTCAACACCGCCGTGCGCCAGGCCAAGTACCTGGGCGGCAATACCTTCGAGTTCTACAGCAACACCCTACGGGCGGCCTCGCGCCAGCGCCTCAGGCTGGAAACCGAGCTGCGCAAGGCACTGCGCCACCACGCCCTGGAGGTGTACTACCAGCCCAAACGGCGCCTGAGCACCGGTCTCATCGACAGCGTGGAAGCCCTGGTACGCTGGAATCATCCGGAACGGGGCCTCATCCCTCCGGCGGAATTCGTGCCCCTCGCCGAAGACAACGGCCTCATCGTCGAGATTGGCGAGCACGTGCTGAATGCCGCCTGCCAGCAGGCTCAGGCCTGGCAGCAGCAGGGCCTGGGCCGCATTAAACTGGCGGTGAACCTGTCTGCCCACCAGCTACGCCAGGACAACCTCGCCGAAGCCATCCAGGGGGCCCTGCAACTGAGCGGCCTGGATCCACACCTGCTGGAGCTGGAGCTGACCGAAAGCGCGCTGATGGAGAACGTCGCCCGTTCCGTCCTGCTGCTAGACGACCTGCGGGCAGCGGGAGTGCGCGTCAGCATCGATGACTTTGGGACGGGCTATTCGTCACTCAGCTACCTCAAGCGCTTTCCTATCGATGCCATCAAGATCGACCAGGTCTTCATCAAGAACGTGGCCCACAACCCCCAGGACGCCGCCATTACCCAGGCCATCATTACCCTCGGGCGCAACCTGAAGCTGGAGGTCGTAGCAGAGGGCGTCGAATCCGCCGAGCATGCGGCCTTCCTCCAGACCCAGGGCTGCGACCTGATCCAGGGCTATTATGTCGCCCCGCCCCTGACCAGCCAGGACCTCGCCGTTCTGCTGTTGAATCAGCAAATCGAGCAGCAACGACTCATGTCGCCACACGAACGCAAGCCGCCACACGAACGCAAGCCGCAGCCCGAGTTCAAACAACGGCACGAACTCAAGCAACCGAAAAGCACGCAGCCTTCCAAACCGGTTGAAAGCGCCAAACTGAGTTAAATACCTGAGTGAAATTGCAGCATTGAAATGAAGCTTTGATGTGAGGCTTTAAAATATCGTGAGTGCAGTTACAGCCTTGAGGTGCCCGGTTTGAACAAGGTCTCGATTCTTCATCAACTCCGTCAGTTCAGGAGCGAGCTGCGCAAGTCCGAGCAGAAAGTAGCGGAATATGTGCTCGCCAATCCGCACGACGTTATTCACATGCGCATCGTGGATCTGGCCACCGAGTCCCGGGTGAGCGAGCCGACCATCGTGCGGTTTTGCCGCGCCATCGGCTTCGACAGCTTCCAAAGCCTCAAGCTCAACCTGGCCCAGCAACTGGTGACCGAGCGCAGCCACGTGCCCTTCCCGATCGTCAGTGGCGACACGGTGGAATCCATGGCCACCAAGGTCATCAACGGCACCGCCCATGGTTTCATGCAGCTCAAGCATACCCTGGACTGGAACAGTCTGGAGCTGGCCATTGATCGCCTGGCGCAATGCCCGCGCATTGATTTCTATGGCTTTGGCGCCTCCGGCATCGTGGCACAAGACGCCCAGCAGAAATTCTTCCGCCTGCAGGTCGCCACCAGCAGTTACTCCGACCCTGACCTGCAAGCCATGGCCGCCACCACCCTGACCCCGGCGGATGCGGTGGTGGTCATCTCCAACAGTGGCCGCAACAAGAGCCTGCTACAGAGTATGGTGCCGGTGCGTGCATCCGGCGCCAGCCTCATTGCCTTGTGCCCATCGGCCACGCCGCTCGCGACACTGGCGGATATCACCCTTGCCGTCGACGTCAACGAGGACACCGATGCCTTCACCCCCATGGTGTCGCGCCTCACCCACCTGCTGGTGCTGGATATCCTCGCCACCGGCATCTTCCTGCGGCGCGGGCCTGAGTTCAGCGAACATCTGAGCCACATCAAGCAAAGCCTGCGCGCGCTTGATGTGGCAGATCATGCGTCGGGTTCTCCTTGAGTTTGCCAGTTGTACGCTGACACGTAGGGTTCAACAATTAGCATAATGACGCACCAATTGGTCACCCTAACCCTGCTCGCGTGACAAGCTCGTATCGTTGAATCTTTGCACCTCGTCACAGAAGCCTCGCCGTTTTTTCATACACTCGTCATAGGAGCCGGATAACCTCGGGGCTCGGAATCATTCCAGATCCCGTGGATTTCTTTTCTCAGTGAGGAGAGCGACTATGCTAAGCGAACACAAGGAGCAGCACGCGGTAGCTTCCACCCATCTCAACCCTATTCCCGTCCCCATTGACCGCAAGACCCGCGAACGCCTGGCCGTGCAGCGCAAGATGGCGGCCCGCAAAGCTATCGAAAATCATTACGAACGACGTGAGCTGGAACTGTACAGCCAGGAATACTGGTTCGACGGCTGAGCCGTTTGTGCGGGCGTAGATAGCTGCGCTGTGGCGGACAAGTCAGCCCTGTAGTGGATAGATCGTCGTTACTACAGGCGTGAGTCATCTGACTCAAGGGTGCGAGTCGCCTGACGCAAGGGCATAAGTCGTCTGACTCAAGAACGAGAATTCTCGCTCAGGGGCAGCACCGGGCGCGGCTGTGAAGGCCGCGTCCAGATGAAGGTCAGAACCCCCAGCATGGTGACCGCAATCACCGGCTTAACACCCGGCGGCATGGCCACGAACAGCATCGGGTAACTGATCAGGGTCAGCATCAGGGCGGTAGATACGCATTTGGTGCGGCGCCGGATCACGCCGTGCTGTTCCCAGTCATGGATCATGGGGCCGAAGGTCGGCTGATTCAGCAACCAGCGGTGCAAGCGCTCGGAACTGCGGGAAAAGCAAAAGGCCGCCAGGATCAAAAACGGCGTAGTGGGCAGCAACGGCAGGAAAACGCCCAGCACGGCCAGCAGCACGCAGAGGCCGCCGCCAATGAGGTAACAAATACGGGCCACATACCCCATGCCGCAGACCCTCCGCTATGGGCAGAAAAGACGTTTCCCATTCCTTCGGATGAATTAATGCGGTTGCCGGCGGCGCCGCTCGGAACGCCAGTGATGCACCAGCCAGATCAGCACCGCCAGCGCGCACAGAATCCCCAACGCCCACAATTCGTACCGCTTGAACTCATCAATGGCATGGTTCAGCGTCTTGCCAAAATAATAGCCCAACACACCCACCAGCACCGCCCAGACGATGCCGCCGATGGCATTGAGGACGGCAAACCGCAACGGACTGAATCCGCTGCTGCCGATGACAAAGGGCGTGACACTGCGAATGCCATATAAAAACCGAAATCCCAGAACCAGTGGAATCTCATGGCGATTCAACAGGCGCAGGGCGCGATCCGCCCGCACCTGCCAGTGAGGGCGCCGGCTCAGGTACGCCTGGCCCTTATAGCGCCCCAGATAAAAGAAGAACTGATCGCCCATATAGGTGCCGATAAAGGCCACCGTAATCACCCAAGGCAACTCCAGATAACCGCGAAAGGCGAGAAATCCGGCAATCACCAGAATGGTTTCGCCTTCCAGAAAAGTGCCCAGCAGCAAGGCCCAATAGCCATACTGGGTAATCAAGGCTTCTAATGACATGTTATTGTTCTTCGCATCAGGTGCGAGTCCCTCGCACTGGCTCCCGCCAAATCAGCCTGACTGAGGGCGGCGGGCTTATTCCCTTAAACCCTGCCTTTTTACACTAACCTAAAAGGCGTAACCACCAGAGATGTCATTTGCTTGCCATTCCTGAGGCCTGGAGCACTACCTATGTCAAATCACCGTACCCATCAACCCGCCCTTCGACCATCCTTCGGCTTGCTGGCGCTCGCCTGTGCGGCCCTCAGTGCCTGCGCCCTGACGGAGGGTGAGGTGCCACCCACGATGACCATACCGGAGCTGGTGGACAGCCAATGGCAGGTCACCCGTCTGGGCGATGCCAGCCTGCCCGACAAGCCACTAACCATCAGCTTTGCCGCCGATAACCGCAGCTTCGGTTATGCCGGCTGTAACCGCTTCTTCGGCCAATACACACAACAGGGCGAGACCCTGCAGCTGTCCCATATCGGATCGACCCGAATGTCCTGTGCGCCGGAACACAACAAGCTGGAGCAACACTACCTGCGCGGCCTGCTGGAGGTGCGGACGCTGGTGCCTCGGGAACAGGGAATTGGCCTGCTAAACGCCCAGGGAGAAACCCTGATGGAACTAAGCCCCGTACCCGCCACGCTTCCGTGATCGACAGACTAAGCAACTACTAGACGATTCAGTGCCGCTGCTTGAGCGCCCGCATCTCGTCATGGCACTGCTTGAGCTGGGGCTGAAACTCCCGCAGCGCCGCCACCACCTCCACGTTCTGGACATGCTTGATGGCGTCGCGCATCTCTTCCAGTGTCGTGTCTTCCAGCTCCTCCAGGCTGCTGATATAGGCCTGGCCGGAATCGGTCGAGAGCGCACCGCGCACCTGGGCGTAGAGCTCGCGGGCCCGGCCCACCAAGGTATGGCCGCTTTCGTGGTCGCCTTCTTTCAGAACGATATAAGGCTGCAGGCGATTGACCAGTTTTTCCTTGGTGGTCGCCATGCGTTCGAAGGTGCGTTTGAGCGACGCGTCCGCCACCTTCTCCTCCGCGTCCCGATAGAATTCGATTCCGTCGTTGAGCACCCGGATCAAACCCTTCAGATGCTCGACTTCCTGGGTTGAGTGTTCGGCCATGCTGGCATCCTCCTGTCACTGAACTGAACCAGAACAGCAAGCAGACCCCATGCCAGGCGCAAGATGCCCGCCAGCCCGGCTCCAGACGCCCGATCCCGCGCGTGGTGGCAATCTTTACAAGACAACGCTGAAGTCCTTACAAGGGTTCTTACACGAGCCCTTACACGAGCCCTTACACGAGCCCTTACACGAGCCCTTACACGAGCAATCCTTACACAAGCAGCCCTTACACGGAGTCGTCCGGTACGACCGCCGGGTCCAGCCAACGCTGCGGGGACAGGAGTCCCGCCACCAACTGCTCCTTGGCGCTCTTGGGCAGGCGCTTCACTCGCCGCTCCGCCTTCAGGGCGGCAGAGCGGGTGCCCACTTGCTGCTGAAACACCAGCTCCAACGGGCCTTTGCCGCGCAGGCATTTGGCGCCTTTACGCCCGCCCGCGCGATGCTCGTCGAGACGCCGCGCCACATCGGTGGTGATGCCGGTGTAGAGCTCGCCACTGCCAAAACGGATGAGATAGAGAAACCAGTTGCTCATTCAGATGAAATGCACGCGGGCGGATAAGCGGACGGCCCCGATCAGCGGTCGACGGCTGTCACAGGGCAAGGGCGGTCACAGATCACGGAGATCAGTGGCGGGTGGATTCGTCGACGCGATCGATCGCGCCCACGTCCAGCACTGGCGAGGCGTCGATATCCTGGGCATCCATCATCTCGGCGACCCGCTGCAGCGACGCGACGATCATGGATTGCTCCCACTCCGGCAGGGCCTCAAAGCGGGTGGTGAATTCCGACTGCAGCGTCATGGGCGCCTTCGCCAGTAGCTCGGTACCGCTGTTGGTGAGATGTGCGTGCACCTTGCGCTTGTCGGTCTCGTTACGCTCGCGATAGACCAGCCCCCGGCTCTCGAGCCGGTCGAGAATGGTGGTGACTGTGGCCTGACTCAGGCTGACCCGGCGCGCGATGGTGCTGATCTTGACCTGTCCCAGATCGCGGATGGTCTGCATGATCAGCAATTGCGGCGCGGTCAGACCCACGGTCTTGCTGAGCTGGCGCGAATGCAGGTCGGTGGCGCGAATAACCCGGCGCAGAGCGACCAGTACTTCTTCAAATTTGCGCATGAGATCGGTATTCCAAAACAAAATGAACCTCGACTGAAGCGGGAAGATTACACCCTTTGCGCCGGTGAAACATCCATCGCAGCCGTCACCGGCGGCGACTGGGCGTAAGACACCACCAGACGCGCCACGCTTTCCAGGCTGTTCAGATGGGTGCGTTCATAGCCATGGGTGGCGTCGGTGCCGAAGGTGATCAACGCATCCCGCACGTCATGTCCCGCCATTAGAGCTGCATTGGCGTCGCTGTAGTAGTAACGGTACACGTCCATCTGATGGGCGATATCGTCGCGCCGGCACAGCTCACGCAAGTGCCGGGTCAGGTGGCGGTCGAACGGGCCGCTGGTGTCCAGTGCGCACAGTGTGACACCTTTTTCCCGGGCATTCTGGCCAGCGGCAACGGGGCCGATGTCGATGCCCACCAACTCCTGGACCTCCGGTGGCAGCGAGCTGGAGGCGCCGGTACCCACTTCTTCCGTCACCGTAAACAGAGCGTAAAGATCCTGGGTTGGCGTGATGCCCTGCTCCCGCAGGAATTTGAGTGCCGCCAGCAGAGCCGCAGCACCCGCCTTGTCGTCCAGGTGACGCGACAGCAGATAGCCGTTGGCGCAAAACTCGGGGTCCGGATCAAAGGCCACCGTGTCGCCAGGCTGAATGCCCAGCGCCTCGGTCTCGGCCGCGCTGAAGACCTCCTCGTTGAGTCGGAGCTCGACCGCATCCCAACTGATTTCCAGCAAATCGACCCGCTCATTGAAGGCATGGCCCGACGCCAGATTGGGCAACACCTGCCCCCGATACGCCCCGCCCCGGGTAAAAACCGTGACTTTACCGCCCTCGGCAAAACGGCTCGACCAGGTGCCCAGCGGCTTCAGCTGCAGGCGTCCATTGGGCTTGATGGCCTTGACCATGGCACCGATGGTGTCCAGATGATTGGCTACCGCTCGCGCCGGCTCAGCACTCCGACCTTCCAACCGGGCAACCACCGTGCCCCGCCGGGTGATGTGAACATCGAGCCCCAGTCGCGCCAGCTCCTCCGCCACGTAATGCACCACCTCGTCGGTAAAGCCCGAGGGGCTGGGAATCGCCAGCATGGCTCCCAACTGCTGCAGGAGGTAGCGGGTGTCGATGGCAGGCGCCGCGCTCATGGATTTCCTCCGTCAGCACCATTGCCTCTATCAGTACCATTCTCGCCAAACAGCTTCTCGGGGCGCGGCAATTGGGTGTCGTTATGGGGCATACTGCCGGCGTCGATCTGGTGGGGGAAGGCATCCAGCGTAGTCATCACCTGCCGGTCGCGATGGAACACGGGCTTGCTCTGCAGATAAGTCACCAGCAGGCGCGCCACATTGCACAAACTCTCCAGATGAACCCGCTCCATGCTGTGAGCGGCATGCCCGCCGCAGGTGATCACCGCGGTGCGCACGTCATGGCCGGCGACGATGGCCGACGAGGAGTCGTTGTGATGGGCGTCCAGCAAGGTGGTGTGCACCGGAATGGCCTGCTCCCGACAGAGCCCCAGCAGATGGTGGGTCAGGTGGTAGTCAAACGGCCCGCTGGCATCCTGCAGGGCCAGGGCCACGCCCATGACCGCTTCCCGGCTGAAGCTGTGCAGCGAGGCGAAATCCACCGTCACCAGTTCGCTGACATCGGGAAACAGCGCACCGCCGCTGCCGGTGCCGACGATCTCGGTGATGGTAAACAGCGGGTGGCAGCTCAGGGGCAGTTCCACCTGATGATCCCGCAGCCACTTGATGGCCGCCAGCACGGTCGCGGTGCCCGCCTTGTTGTCCAGATGACGGGACACCAGAAAGCCGTTGTCGAGAAACTCCGGCTGGGGTTCCAGGGCGATGTAGTTGCCCACGTCGATCCCCAGATCGCGCACCTCCTGCTCGGAAAACGCCGGTGCGTCCAGGCGCAGGAACACCGTGTCCCAGGAGGATACCGGCTGGTCCACGCCCTGATCACCCCTGCAGCCCCAGCGCACGTCCGGCAACAGCGTGCCCCGGTAAACGCCTGTGTCGGAGAACAGGGTGACCCGCACGCCTTCGGCAAAACGGCTCGACCAGCGCCCGATGGGCGACACCAGAATGCGGCCATCGGACTTGATGCGCCGAACCATGGCGCCAATGGTGTCGAGATGGCTCACCACCGCCCGATCCGGGCTATCCTCCCGGCCCTGCAGGGTGGCGCGGATCGTCCCGCGCCGGGTCAGGTCGTAGGGCACATCGAGCTCATTCAGGCAGCGCCCCACGTAATGCACAATCTCGTCGGTGAACCCGCAGGGGCTGGGAATCGCCAGCAGATGCAGCAGGGTCTCGCGCAGGTAGGCCTGATCGATCTCAATAGGTGCCGTCATGAAAGGCTCCCTGTACGGAAGGCTCTTGGTATGGATACATGCATAACCGGATTACTCCTTGGCCTGCAGCGCATTTAGGGAATGCGGAAACAGCAGATCGATGAATTTCTGCGCGGTCGGGCGCGGCTCATGATTGGCCAGCCCGGGCCTCTCGTTGGCTTCAATGATGACGTACTCCGCCTGGGCGGGATCGGGCACGATGAAATCCATCCCCACCACCGGAATCTGCAACAGCGTGGCCGCCGTCACTGCCGCCTCCCGCAACAGGGGATGCAGCTCGTCGGTCACATCGTGGATGGTCCCGCCCTTGTGCAGATTGGCGGCTTTCTTGACCGGCAATACCTGGCCCACCGCCAGCACGGAATCCAGCGTGAGGCCGGCTTCGGCGATGCAGGCGTCAGTTTCATCGTCGATGCTGATGTGGCTCTCGCCACCGGTGGCGGCAGCGCGGCGCCGGCTTTGTTTCTTGATGAGGCTGCGCAGATCATGAGTACCGTCGCCCACTACCTCGGCCGGTTTGCGAATCGCCGCGGCCACCACCTCATAGCCGATCACCAGAATCCGCAGATCCTTACCCGGGTGGAAGGACTCCAGCAAGATCCGTCCACCGCTCGTCCGCGCCCGTTCGATGGCGCGCGCCAGCTCGGCCTCGCTACGCACGTTGACCGTCACACCCTCGCCCTGCTCGCCGTTATCCGGCTTCACCACCACCGCGCCATGGCGGGC
This sequence comes from uncultured Pseudomonadales bacterium, assembly GCA_964467875.1. Taxonomy (GTDB): domain Bacteria; phylum Pseudomonadota; class Gammaproteobacteria; order Pseudomonadales; family Oleiphilaceae; genus JAEZAA01. Next base: position 9,237 of record CAYXVO010000006.1, read on the forward strand.
GAGAAACTCGCCGTCGGCCGCGCCACCCGCCACCAGACGATGGGCCGGTGTATGAAGCCCCGCGCCGGACAACAGCTTATGGGTGACATGCTTGTTCTGGCAGCGGCTCATGGCGATGGCCGAGGTCAGCTCCGACAGGGATTCCCGGCAGATCACGCTGCGCGCGCCGGAACTCAGCTCGAAATAGCCCTCCTCCGCATCCAGCACCTTGACCCGGATGCCCCGCACCTGGGCCTCGTTGACGATAATGCGGGCATAAGGGTTCAGGTCCTCCACCAAGCGAGGCCCCAGAAACAGGGACTCGTTGAACGCGTTCTTATTCTTGATGGCGAAGGTCTGGATGCGCTGAAAGCCGAGCTTTTGATAGAGACTGATCGCGCCTTGGTTGTCATGCAGCACCGACAGATCCATGTACGCCAGCCCCCGGGTCTGGAAGTACTCCGCCAGGCGTCGCACCAGCGCTTCACCGACACCGGCATAGCGGGCCTGGGGATCGACCGCCAGGCACCAGAGGCTGGAGCCGTGCTCGGGATCGTTGAAGGCCTCCTGATGATTGATGCCCATCACGGTGCCGATGATCTCGCCGCTTTCGCAATCCTCCGCCACTAGAAAGGTGTGAGTGCGGGCGTGGCGCTCCTGGTAGATCAGGTCGATGTCGGTGGGCACCATGCCGCGCTTGATGTAGATGGCGTTGACCGCGTGGGCGTCCTCCTGGGTCTGGATACGACGCACGAGAAAGCCTCGCGACGTGCCGTGTGCCGCGCGGTAGGCATTGAACCAGAGACGATAGGTGTCGGACGGGTCCAGAAACAGGCTCTGGGGGGCATGGGACAGCACGATGTGGGGGTCGCGCACATAGAGCGCGATATCGCGCCGGCCACCGGCTTCATGCAGCAGTGCCTCGGCGATGTCCTTGGCGGAGCGAAAGGTCTGGGCCATGATCAGCCGGCCCCAGCCGCAATCGACCGTGGCATTCTCGATCAGCGTTCCCTCGCCGAGGCGTTCGTGCTTGGATTTGAGATTTTCATAGCTGGGCGACTGGTGTTTCTGTAAACGTTGCTCAAGCAGCCCTGGGCGGTCTGACATCGATGTCTCTCCGGGTTAGATACCTTGGGTCTGTCGCCTTAAATACCTTGGGCCTGTAACCACAGCTCCAGCAAACCCAACTGCCACAGCTTGGAGCCATTCAGGGGCGTGATATGCGCCTCGGGATCGGCCAACAGCGTCTCCACGTAAGCCGGATTGAACAGCTGGCGCTGCCGGGCCCGGTCCGAGGTCAGGGCATCGCGCACCCAGGCGAGGAAATCGCCACGCAGATACTTCAACGCCGGCACCGGAAAGTAGCCCTTGGGCCGGTCGATCACCTCGGCCGGAATCACATCCCGTGCCACTTCCTTGAGGATGTGCTTGCCGCCCGCGCCCACCTTGTGACGGGCCGGAATGCGTTCGGCCAGCCGCACCAGATCGTGATCGAGAAACGGCACCCGCGCCTCCAGTCCCCAGGCCATGGTCATGTTGTCGACGCGCTTGACCGGGTCGTCCACCAGCATCACATGGCTGTCGATGGCCAATGCCTTGTCCACTGCCGGGATATTCCCCAGCCGGGTGAAATAGTCCCGCACGAACGCTTCACTGTGATCCTCGCCGGCAAAGCGCGGGTCCACCACCTGCCGGTATTCGGCCTGGGTACGATCAAAGAACAGCCGGCGGTAATCGGCCAGCGCATCCGGAGATTCCTGCAGCGGCGGATACCAGTGATAACCGCCGAACACCTCGTCCGCGCCCTGCCCGCTCTGCACCACCTTGCAGGTTTTGGACACCTCGCGGGACAACAGGTAAAAGGCGACGCAATCGTGGCTGACCATGGGCTCGGCCATGGCGCCAATGGCCTGGGGCAGCACCTTGAGCAGCGCCTGCGAGTCGATGGAAATCTTATGGTGGTCGGTGCCGTAATGCTGGGCGATCAGATCCGAATAGACGAACTCATCGCCCTTCTCCTCCCCGACCGTCTCGAACCCCACCGAGTAGGTCTTCAGGTTGTCCGCGCCTTCCTGCTTCATCAGCCCGACCAGCAGGCTCGAATCCACCCCGCCGGACAACAGCACGCCCACGTCCACCGCCGCCACCATGCGCCGGCGCACCGCGGCTTCCAGGGATTCCCGCAGCAGTTGTTTCCAGTCCGCGAAGGAACGCTTTTCGTCCTCCTCGCTGCGCTCGAACATGGGCCCCCAGTAAGACTCCACCCGCAGCTGGCCGGTGGGCTCCAGCAGGGCATAACTGCCCTGGGGCAACTTGCGCACGCCCTGCAAGATGGTCAGCGGGGCCGGCACCACGGCGTGGAAACTCAGGTAATGATGCAGCGCAACCGGATCGATCTCGGTGCTGAAATCCCGCTTCACCAACAGCGCCGGCAGACTTGAGGCAAAACGCAGGCGCTGATCGTTGTGGGTGTAATAGAGCGGCTTGATGCCGAACCGGTCGCGGGCCATCACCACCCGCCCCGACTCTTGCTCCCAGACGACAACGGACTACATGCCCTTGAAGCGTTGCAGGCACTCCGCGCCCCAGGCGTGATAGGCCTTGAGCACCACTTCGGTATCGCCGTCAGAGCGAAAGCTGTAGCCCTTGGCCTCCAGCTCCTGGCGCAGCTCGCGGTAGTTGTAGATGGCGCCATTGAACACGATGGCCAACCCCAGATCGGGCACCACCATGGGTTGATGGGACTCTTCCGACAGATCCATGATCTTCAGCCGGCGATGGCCCAACCCCACCCGCTCATGCAGCTCGACCCCTTCGCTGTCGGGTCCCCGACTTTCCATGGCCCGGTTCATGGCCGCAATGAGAGCCCCGTCGACGGGCTGCCCGTCAAACCGGATTTCTCCGCAGATTCCGCACATGCCTACTCCATTTACTTTGAGTTCAAAGCAATTATTCTAAGCATCCGTCGCTTCGGTTCAAATTGGTCATAATCTAAGCAATTGAAAAAGCTGCCTTTCTGTAACGAAATAGCGACACATTGACTTGTTTTCTGACGGAATATTGAGGCCGATGCAGAATTCTACAGAAAGCGCAGACGTCGCATATCCAAGCTGGCAGCGGGGGAAAAAATTGGTTTTTGAACGAAGGATGTATCAGGCCAGGCCGGGCGTTTGCCCTAAAATTCAGGAAGAACCCGCCACCCCGGAGACGCCGCCATGCGAGTGCCCGCGCTAGCCATCCTGCTTTGCCTGCCCCTGACTGGACTGATCACCGGCTGCCCTGCTGATCCGGATGGGCCGCCGCCCCCAAAACTGGATATGCCGGCGGAGAATATGGAAGATTCGGCGCCTGCGCCGCAGGCGGAGCCGAGGACGTCGTTGGAGTGAGTGCTGGACGGGGCGCTAGATACGGACCCTAGATAACGAATCAGTAGCGGACGGTAGGCGGCTATCGGCCGAAAGCAGATATTTCTGTCTCAAAGTCCCAGCTCGTTCCTTTAACTAATTGATGTAAAAGGACCAAAAGTAGGGCACGATAAATTCTTGGCCAAACCGCAGGATATCTTCCACACTTTCCACTACGCTCGCTGTTGTTTTAGTCCGCTAACTGCTTTTTTTGTAGACAAAGAAACCGAACTAAAACGATCGTGGCGGGGATTATCCTGGAATTATTTCTGTTAAACAGCTGTTAGCCAATAGGAAATCATGTGGACTGGCCAGTAGTTTTCAAACAGTTTCAAGACCACTTGGCTCCCAAGATGGATGCTTACGAGCAAGCTATCTACCTCTATATCTTTCGCCACTCTCGTCTGGAAGGCCAAGAAGAAGTTGTTATTGGCTTCAAATCGGCGCGTACACGTATGGCGTGCGGTATTGGTGAAAAAGGTAGCCCAATGTCTGAAAGCACGGCTGCGGTCAAAATACAGTGTTTGCATGAAAAAGGCTTTATCAAAGTCGTCTCCAGCGAGCGTTCCGGCAGAAGAATCAAGCTCTTTTTACCGTCAGAGATCCCTGGAGTAATTCCTGAAGAAAATGAAGTGCCTGAAGCTTCGATAGAAGAAATGGACTTTTTTAATGTGCCGGCGAATCGCTTGGCGCTGCTACGGCGTGAGCAGCATAAATGCTTTTATTGCCTCTGCTCATTAAACGCCGAAAATTGGTTGGTGGAGCATGTTGTTTCCAGGCCAAACGGCGACAATTCCTATCGCAATCTTGTAGCATCGTGCCGCCGCTGTAACAACCGGAAAGATAGCAGGGCTGCAGAGGATTATCTTCGCACCCTTTATAGGGAAGGCTTTCTGAGTTCCGAAGAGTTCGAAGATCGCTTGTCACATTTAGAGGCGCTGAAGAATGGCCAGCTTAGGCCAGAAATCAGTGGCTAACAAATCAATCAAACCGACGTGTGCTGCTGCACAGCCCACGCGGTTTATTTCCGCGTTAACTATCCCGCCCAAGACGACTCCTTGATGCTATGACGCTATAGCGCTATGCTCGCCCAAGGAGGAAACACCTATGAGCGACTTATCCAAACGTTCCACCATTTACTTCGAGCCGGAGCTGCATCAGGCGCTTCGTGTAAAAGCAGCCTGTACCCATCGTTCCGTTTCTGAGATTGTCAACGAAGCGCTCCGGCAAGCTCTGCGCGAAGATCAGGAAGATTTAGCGGCCTTCGAAGAGCGTGCTAACGAGCCAACACTGTCGTACGAAGCACTCCTGAATGACCTGAAGGCCCATGGCCAGCTATAAGCTCACGTTCAAGCAATCCGTGGCCAAAGATCTGCGACGCATCCCGAAGGACGATGTCTCACGAATTTTGAAGAAAATAGAAATGCTGGCTGAGAATCCTCGGCCAGCTGGTAGTGAAAAGCTTTCGGGCCAGGAGCGTTATCGCGTACGTCAGGGCGTTTACCGGATCATCTATGAAATTCTGGATGGCGAGCTGCTGGTTACTGTGGTTAAGGTTGGGCATCGCCGTGAGGTCTACCAAGGTAGCTAACCATACGCTGCAACCGATGCTCTAAAGTGCATGACTGAGCTCCGCGTTATTGCCCACACTCCCAAACAGATTGCCGAGGAAATGGGTCATGCCTCGTCGTGAAAAAGAGCTTCTAGAGCGCGACGCTCAGCGAAATATCGGCGAAGACACGCATCTTGCAGCATTGGGAACAAGGGCGGCGTCATCCGTCTGGTGCCGCTGAAACGCTGTTCAAGATTATTTCCAGGCATCCAGAAGTGCTTCGTGAAGTTTTGGCGTCAGGCGCATAATTATTCCGGCCCATCTGCTCAAGGCGTGAGGAAAACAACCCCTTGACCGCACCTGTTTACCGGTGCTAACAATAGCACCAGTTTCATTGACTCGGTGACTGCCATGCACGTGAAGTTTTCAGAAGATGTCATTCCTCTCTCGGACCTGAAGATTAATCCCGGAAAAGTGGTTGGTCGAGCACAGACTACCCATCGCCCAATTCTGCTGACCAGTCGTGGTCGTGGCATAGCAGTTGTTCAGGGGCTTGAGGATTACGAGAGAACCGCAGAGGAACTCCGATTCGTTAAAGCGGTGGCGCAAGGCCTCATGGATGTTCGCGAGGGCAACACCCTGTCATTGGAGGACGCCAAGAAAACGCTTGGCATCAAGTAAATGGAGTTACGAATCGCACAGTCCGCCCTTGAGGACTTGCAAGCTATTCAGCAGTACTACGCAGAGCAGGATGTGCGGCATATCGGTGACGAATATGTGGCTGCCATTCTGACCCAAGCAGAAATGCTGACACGCCATCCTGATGCTGGCCGCGTGGTTCCTGAATTCAATGTGGATCATGTTCGAGAGCTGATTCACTCGCCTTATCGCGTCGTCTACCTGAGACAGGCCGCTGACGTAGTCATCATTCGGGTCTGGCGGAGTGAGAGGCGACTGGAATTACCAGAAAACGCAACATAACCATGTTATGCACCGGATTCCCACCGCCTTTGCTCAAAATTGTTTCTAGACATCCAGAATTGCTTCGCGAAGTTTTGGCCTCAGGCCTAATCATTCCAGCCGACCGTAAAGCTCCGACTTCACTCCAACACAATCAAATGATTCGGCAACTCATTGCGCTCATGGGTTGCCGGCACTTTCTCCCGCAGCAACAGCCCACAAGACTCGATGCACTGCACAAAGCCCTGCAGCGTTTGCCCGGCCCGCACGCGGCTCACGAAGGTATCGATGATCGCCTGCCAGGTGTCGTCCGGGAAGTGGCGGGCAATGCCGCGATCCACGATGATCTCCACGTAGCGCTCGGCTTCCGAGACGAAGATCAATATGCCGGTGTCGCCGTCGGTGTGGTGCAGGTTGTTGGCCAGGAACTGGGACTTGGCCAGGTTGCAGGCGCGCCAGTAGCGCACGGATTTGGGTACCAGCAGCATCAACAGTTTGGGGATGCGAAACAGCAGCGCCAGCACGATGAACAGGCCCCATTGGATGGTGAGCAACAGGTTGGTGCCCCACCAGCCCAGGATGTAATGGATCACGCCTGGGACGATCAGGGCGATCAGCGCCGCCCAGAGAATCGAGATGTAGAGATAATCATCGGCCTGGGGCGCCAGCACCGTCACCAGCTCCGCATCCGTATGCCGTTCGACCCTTGCGATGGCGTCCGCCACCTGTTGTTTTTCCGCGTCCGTTAAGAGCGCCACTTACCATCCTCCCGAGGCACCGCCGCCCCCAAAACCACCGCCACCGCCGCCGAAGCCGCCACCAAATCCGCCTCCGCCGAGCCCACCAAAGCCACCGCCGGCCATGCCGCCATAGAAGATGCCCCGCCGATATCGACGCCCACGCCGGCCGCCACCGAGGAAGCTACCAAAGATGATGAAAAACAGCATGAACAACAGCACCGGCAGCGGCAGGTCCGGCCCTTCCTGCTCCCGCTGACCAGCCTGGGCCGGAATGGCCTCACCGCCGAGAATGGCGAGCATCGCCTCGACACCGGCGACGATGCCCTCTTCAAACCGCCCTTCCCGGAACTCCGGCGCGATGACGCGGGAGATGACCACGGACGAGGCGGCATCGGTCAACTCACCTTCCAGGCCATAGCCGACTTCGATGCGGATCTTTTGCTCGTCGCGGGCGATGATCAGCAGCGCGCCGTTGTCCTTGTCTTTCTGGCCGATGCCCCAGTGTCGGCCCAGTTGATAGCCGTAATCGGCAATCTCATAGCCTTGCAGGTTCGGCAGGGTCGCCACCACCAACTGATTGGTGGTGGCCTGCTCATGGGCCGCCAGCATCTGGTTCAGGCGCGCTTCCGTCTGCGGGCTCAGCATCTCGGCCTGATCCACCACCCGCCCGGTGAGCGGCGGAAACTCCGGCGCCGTCTGGGCCAGGGCTTGAACCTGAACCAAGCAGCCCAGCAGCAGCCAGACGAGCGGCCAACGCAACCAAACCGCCATCAGAACTCTACCTTGGGCGCTTGCTCGGCATCGGGCGTGGTCGCCACGAAGCTCTCGCGAACCGGCAGGTCGCTGTAGAGGATGCTGTGCCAGATGCGGCCCGGGAAGGTGCGGATTTCGGTGTTGAAGCGCTCCACCGCGGCGATGTAGTCACGGCGCGCGACGGAAATGCGGTTCTCGGTGCCTTCCAATTGGGATTGCAGGGCGAGGAAGTTCTGGTTGGCCTTGAGGTCCGGATACCGCTCGACCACCACCATCAACCGACTGAGGGCACCGGACAGTTGCTCCTGGGCCTGCATGAACCGCTGCTGTGCCTGAGGATCGTTGACGAGGTTGGCGTCGGCCTGGATGGAGGTGGCCTTGGAACGGGCCTCGATCACCGCCGTCAGGGTTTCCTGCTCGTGGCTGGCGTAGCCCTTGACCGTTTGGACCAGGTTGGGAATCAGGTCGGCCCGGCGCTGATACTGGTTTTCCACCTGCCCCCAGGCTGATTTGACCTGTTCGTCCAGGGTGGGAATGGTGTTGATGCCACAGCCGGTCAGCATCAGGACGAGGAGCAACAAACTCCAGCGCGCGCGTTGCAACATGATTGATACCTCGAGTGAATTGCTAGTTCCGTGGAACTTTCATAGTTCCTAAATCGAGGTATTGTCGTGTTATTTCAAGGCGGGTAACAGCTGTAGGGTGCGTAATACGTTACGTTTGCGACCTAGAGCGACATATTGTGCGGGCTCAATAATCCCCTCCCCTGGCAGGGGGAGGGGCTAGATAGCGCAGCTTGTGGCGCCTTCCTGGCCTGGCCTCAGGCGGCGCAGACCTTGCCGCTTGCGGCCGGGCGATACACCAGCACGTTGGTGTGTCCCGCCGCCTGCAGGTGGCTGGCGTGCAACTGGCTCATGATGCCCTGCTCGCAATACAGCAGGTAGCGCTGCTCGGATGCCAGTTCCGGTACCTGGGCTGCCAGCTCGTAGAAGGCGATTTTCAGGATGCGGTTGTTGGTGAGGTGCAGCGGGCTGCGCTCTTCCTCATCCGGGCGGCGAATGTCGATGATGACATCCTGGGTGGTGGGAATTTGCACCGTGGGCACATCGTTCAGGGTGACCACCGAACCCATCACTTCATCGATATTGACCCTCACTTTCTGGGCCAAGGCGCGTTCCAGCACCGCCATGTCGAATTTGCCTTCCTCGTACTCGACCCGGTCGCGCTTGGCGCGGGTTTTGGGCTTGCGGGAGATCACGCCGCAGTATTCCGGCATGTTCTTGGCGAATTCCTCGGTGCCGATCTGGCGGGCGATGCGGATGATGTCCTGTTTGTCGGTGGTGATCAGCGGGCGCAGCACCAAAGTATCGGTGACCGCGTCGATGACGCTCAGGTTGACCAGGGTCTGGCTCGACACCTGGGCCACCGCCTCGCCGGTCACCAGCGCCGTGGCGCCGAGCTCTTCCGCCACCTGGCTGGCGGCTCGCAACATCAGGCGCTTGAGCACCACGCCCATGTGGGAATCATCGACACTGCGCAGCAGCTCGGCCACCACTTCTTCGAAAGGCACGGTGATGAACTGCACCCGGTGAGACAGCCCGTAGCGCTCCCACAGATAACAGGCCACCTGCTTGACGCCCACCTCATGGGCGGTGCCGCCCAGGTTGAAGAAGCAGAAATGGGTGCGCATCCCACGCCGCATGGTGAGATAGCTGGCCACACCGGAATCGAAGCCACCGGACATCAGTGATATCACCGTGTCCTGACTGCCCAGCGGGTAGCCGCCCAGGCCTTCGTAGCGGGCGGCGATCAGGTAAACCTTATCGAAGCGGATTTCCAGTCGCACCGTGACTTCCGGGTTGTGGAGATCGACGCCCCGAGCCTCGGTGCGCTGAACCAGACCGCCACCCACATAGCGCTCCACTTCGGTGGACTTGAAGGTATGCACGCCGGCCCGCTTGACCCGCACCACGAACGTCTTACCCGCGATCTGCGGGGCATAGGTGGCCGTGGCCAGCTCTAAAATATGGTCCAGATCCTTGAATTCGTGTTCTTCAACCGCCAGGATATTGGCAAGACCCGGGATGCGCTGGAGCGCATCGGCCAACTGCCGAATGAGAGAAGGATCTGTCGTCTGCGGCACCACTTCGATTTTGTCCCACTCGCCCTCGACCAGGACACCCGCGTCCAGATGCTTGAGCACGCGCCGGATGTTGTGGCGCAACTGTTTGGTCAGTTGCTTGCGTACGGGCTTGCTCTTGATGGTGATTTCGGGAAACAGCTTGACGATGAACTTCATGGAACCCAGACCTTGCCGCAAAAAGGGCGTAGTGTAACCGCTCGCGGCAACTTTCGCAGCCTAGGCTTTTTGCGTACATTCTGGGTCTTGCGCATACATTCCGGACCTTGCGCCTACATCCCGGGCCTTGCACGTACGCTTTATAGGTTGCACATTCGGCACATACGAAAGCGCGCCGGCGCCAATGTTTATGGGTGCACCGGCATCCTCAACTAAACTGTTTAGTAAGAGACACCCTGGATCTGAAACGATCACCGGTGATCAAACATTCACGGCAGTTGTAAGGGCTAGTTAACCGACTAGTTTTAAGGACTATATGGCACATCAACGCATCAATGCCCGGGTCGCGCCCGAGGGCACGCTCGACATCATTTCCCAGTACGAAGTAAACCTGCTGACCGACAAGAGCAGCGCCGGTTTGCATGAACTGTTTCGCCGCTGCGCGCTGGCGGTTTTGAATTCTGGCGCCCATACGGACGACAGCATCGAGATTTTGAAGGAATTCGCCGATTTCGACATTGAGGTGGTGCAGCAGCCACGCGGCATCAAGCTCGCGATTCGCAACGCTCCGGCCAGCGCCTTCGTCGACGGCCAGATGATCCGTGGTATCAAGGAGCATCTGTTTTCGGTCTTGCGCGACGTGGTCTACGCCCACAGCGTGCTGAACCAGGCATCCAAGTGGAATCTGGAAGAATCGGATCACATCACCAATTTCATCTTCCATACCCTGCGCAACGCGCGGCTCATGATTCCCCGCCAGTTTCCCGATATCGTCGTGTGCTGGGGTGGTCACTCCATCAGCCGCGAGGAATACGAATACACCAAGGAAGTGGGCCACCAGTTGGGCCTGCGCAGCCTCAATGTCTGTACCGGCTGCGGCCCGGGCGCCATGAAAGGCCCGATGAAGGGCGCCACCATCGCCCACGCCAAGCAGCGTATCGAACATGGGCGCTACATCGGCCTGACCGAACCCGGCATCATTGCCGCCGAGGCGCCGAATCCCATCGTCAACGAACTGGTGATCATGCCGGACATCGAGAAGCGGCTGGAGGCCTTCGTGCGCCTGGGTCACGGCATCATCGTATTCCCCGGCGGCGTGGGCACGGCGGAGGAAATTCTGTATCTGCTGGGCATCCTGCTGCACCCGGACAACCGTGACCTGCCGTTCCCGGTAATCTTCACCGGTGCCAAGGAACAGGAAGGCTACTTCAAGATGATCGATGACTTCATCGGCCTGGCCCTGGGCGATGAAGCCCGCAGCCGCTACCGGATCATCATCGACGATCCGGCGGAAGTGGCGCGCCAGATGAAACTGGGCGTCCGCCAGGTCACCCAGTTCCGCAAGGACCGCAGCGACGCCTATTACTTCAACTGGCTGCTGAAGATCGAGAAAGAGTTCCAGGTGCCGTTCAACCCCACCCACGAGAACATGCTGGCGCTGCAGCTCCACAAGAACCAGCCGGTCCACATGCTGGCGGCGGCCCTGCGGCGGGCGTTTTCCGGCATCGTGGCGGGCAACGTCAAGGCCGACGGCATCCAGTTGGTCGACAAGTACGGTCCGTTCGAGATCCGTGGCGACAAGGAAATTCTGCAGCCACTGGAAGGACTTCTCACCGCCTTCGTGCAGCAGAATCGGATGAAACTGCCGGGCAGCCATTACCGCCCCAGCTACCGGATCGTGGCCTAGGCGCCATGAAACGGCGCTAACCCGAGGCCGGGGCTCACCCGGCCTTCACGGCTTTTCGCACGCTCTGACTCAGCGGGTTTGACCGGCGCCCTGTGTTCCGGTGCCGCTTGCTCCACCCGTTGCCGCGCCACCCGATGTAGCTCCACCTGGTGCCGCACCGCTCGCCGCCCCGCCCGCGCCTGGCGACGTGGAACCCGCCGCGCCCGGCTTTTTCAGACTGGCGAAATAGGCCGCCACGTTGGCAATGTCGGCATCGCTCAGGGCCGCCGCCTGTCCCTGCATCAGGGTTGCTTGCGCGCCGGTGCGCTGCTTGGCCTTATACGCTTGCAGGGACGACACCAGATACTGCTCATTCTGGCCCGCCAAATGCGGATACATGGGAATCGCCGCCATACCGTTGGCGCCGTGACAGGCAACGCACACGGTGTTCGCAATCTTCTTACCCGCCTCCACGTCAGCAGCCGATGTGGTCAAGGGCAATAGGATGTTGCAAGCGCCCAGTAACAGAGGAATTTTCAGTAATTTCATTATCGTGACTCCTCAGTCTCAATCCTCAGGTGATCGCTGGCGATGATTGCCAATACCGACGTTAAGGTACAGTTTGCGCTGCACTGAGACGAACAACCAATGGAAGCTCTTGTCGCATACCCGCCAGCGCGCGCTACCCGGCCCCGGCCGGCACAGGCCCCGCGCGCTGGAGCATTTGGAGCAGTCCTGTACAATGGAGCGCTCATTCGGCGTGCGTACATTGGATCCAGTCATGGCAGTGAATCAAACCTCTCCTTCCTCCACCATGTCAGCCCACGCTCATTCGGCCCCTGCCAAAGCCGGTGTCCTGCTGGTCAACCTGGGAACG
>CAYXVO010000007.1:0-14112 GCA_964467875.1 uncultured Pseudomonadales bacterium
CCCTCACTCCTCATCCGGAAACCGATACACCTCACCCGCATCGGCGCCGGTGTGGCGTTTTTGCCCTCGCAGGTCACGGTAGACCGCAGCACGGGTCAGCATCATGGAGACGACCGGAGCGGTCATCAGCACAAACAACGTGATGAGCAACTCATGGATCACCAGGCGCGATTGCAGCACTGAAAAATAGATCATGGAGGCAATAAGGAGACAGCCCGCCCCCAGGGTGATGGTGATCGCCGGCCCATGGATGCGCTGGTAGAAGTTGGGCAATCGCATCAGCCCCAGCGCACCGGTAAAAATGATAACTCCACCGAGAATCAGCAAGGCGCTGACCGGCAAGGCCGCCCACAGGGGCAGGTCCGAAATCTCGTTCACTCAACCACCTCCCCACGCAGCAGGAATTTAGCCAGGGCAATGGTTGAGACGAAACTGGTCAAGGCAATCAGCATGGCCGCGTCGAAATAGATCTCGCTGCCAAAGCGTATGCCCAGCACCAACGCCAGCAGCATGCCGCACATCCAGAGCGTGTCCAGGGCCAGCACCCGATCCTGGGCGGCGGGGCCCAACAACAGACGGACGGTACAGAACAGCATGGCGAAGATCACGCAGACCAGGGTGAAGCTTATGGAGAACGCAAGCAGGGTCATCGTGGGTTATCCCCCTTCTCGAAGATTTCGATCAGTGGCTGTTCATAGTGACGCTTGATGGTGTCGATCCACCATTGCTCGTCATGGAGATCAAATACGTGCAAGGCCAACTCGTGGCCATCCGGCAGGATCTCCACCCAGATGGTGCCTGGCGTCGAGTTAATCAGGCATGACAGCAGAGTGAGCCCGTATGGGTTCTTCAAGTCCAGCGGCACCCGTATAAACTGGGATTTCACGTCGCGGGACTTCACAAACAGAATGATGCGACTGACGTTAAAGCAGGACCGAATAATCTCCACCAATGCGCCCGTCAGCAGACGAATCAAGACCCAGGGCCGATAGATGCGAGGGTCCCCCAGTGGCTGCAACGGACGCACCACCAACGGCAGCGCTATCGCCAGAATCAGCCCCAGCAGCAGGTGTGCAGGGGCAACCGTTTGATTCAAGAGCAGCCAGGTAACAAAGAGCGCGGCCGATGTTAGTGGCAGCGGCAACCAGCGCTTAATGCTCATTATTCGCCTCCCCCGTGCCACTCACCACGGGCGCGGACAATACCCGCTGCATGTAAACCTCCGCCTGCTGCAGACCTGCGCCCGTTCGCTCCAGATAGGAAAGCGCGGGGCCGGCGTACAGGGTCAACAGTACACACATCAGCAACAAGAGGCCGATTGGAACCACTTCGGTGACATACAGCCGAGCTGGGAACATGCCGCCCGCCCAAAAGGTGCGGATGCCATAGGTCATTAGGGCAATAATGGCGGCCAGACCGGACAGGATCACCGCGACCAGATAAGTGACGGCCGGCACACTCAGACCTGCACCCTCACTCCCCTCCCCCAACAAGGCGTGGAACAGGCTGAACTTGGCGATAAAACCAGACAACGGCGGCAAACCGGCGATCACCAGGGCGGAGCCTGCGAACGCCAGCCCCACGAAGGCCACGGCGGCCGGGATGCCCACGCCCACCGGCTGCTCGGGCGCCTCATCGAATTCAAAGGCTTCCTTGGTCAGGGCAAGCATGGCCTGGATGGGGTTGCGACTGCGGTCGATCAGCTCGATCAACAGCATCAGGGCAGCAACCGCCAGGGTGGAGCTGACCAGGTAAAACAGCAAAGCCGGCACCAGGGCGTCATGCCCATAACCGATGGCCGCCAACAGCGTGCCCGACGAGACGATGGCGGCATAGCCGGCCAACTGTCCGTGCACTTCGCTCGCCAGCATCCCGGCCGCGCCGAACAGAATGGTCGCAATGCCGCCCCAGAACAGCAAATTGGCGCCAAAGCCTGCAATATCCCTGGCCTGGTCGGGAAACACCAACATCACGATTCTCAACGTGATGTAGACCCCTACCTTCGTCATCAGCACGAACATTGCAGCCACCGGCGGCGAGGCGGCGGAATAGGTGGTCGGCAGCCAGAATCCGAATGGCCACATGGCGCTCTTGACCAGGAACACGATCAACAGGGTCGCCATACCCACCTGCAGCAAACCCAGGTCGGCCGGGGCCATGTCCTTCACCCGCGCCGCCAGATCCGCCATGTTCAAGGTACCGGTGTTGGCATAGATCAGTGCCACGCCGATCAGAAACAGCAGCGACGCCACCAGGTTGACCGCCACGAACTGCATGCCGGCACGGATCCGGTTGACGTTATAGCCATGCAGCAACAGGCCATAGGATGACGCCAGCATGACTTCGAAAAACACGAACAGATTGAACAGGTCATGCGTCAGGAAAGCGCCGTTCAACCCCATCAGCAGAAACTGGAACAGGGAGTGGAAGTGTACCCCGACCCGACCCCAGCGCTTCAGCGCATAGAGTAGTGAGCAGGCCGCCAGCACCGCCGTGAGCAGGAGCATCAGCGCCGCCAGACGATCCACCACCAGTGCAATGCCGAAGGGAGCGGCCCAGTTGGCGGCAAGATAGACGCCGATGCCATCGGGCAGATAGCCGCTGTCGGTCTGCCACATCAGCGTGAGCGCCACACCCAGCAGAATCAGCACGGAACCGAGGTTGAATGCGAACTTCAGCCGGTGCCGGGTTTCGTTCACCAGAATCAGCGCGGCGCCACATAGCATTGGCAAAATGACCGGCACCAGGACCAGTTGCTGGCTCCAACTTAGACTCATTGCTGCGGCTCCCTGCCATCCACGTGGTCGGTGCCGGTCAGCCCGCGCGAGCCCATCATCAGGACGAGATACAGAGCGGTGGTGGCAAAGCCGATGACGATGGCGGTCAATACCAGCGCCTGCGGCAAGGGATCAGCATAGTCCGCGGGATTGGGCACACCCTCCTCCAGAACCAATGGTGGCCGATCAATCCAGACCAGCCCCATGCTGAAAATGAACAGGTTGACCGCATAGGACATCAGCAAGAGACCTGTCAGAACCTGAAAGGAGCGCGGCCGCAGGATCAGCCAGACACCGGAGCCAAACAGGGTACCGATTGCCAAGGCGATGACGATTTCCATCAGCTGTTGCTCCTCGATATGGATGCGCCCGCGCCAGCATCCGCCGGAACGCCTGCCGTATGCCGGTGGCTGCGCAGGGACTGGTGAGAGATGGCGACCAGAATCAGCATGGTTGCCCCGACCACCACCATGAACACGCCCAGGTCAAACATGAAGGCGCTCGGCACATGCAGCTCACCCAGTATTGGCAGATGCACATGCGCCGTATGACTGGTCAGGAACGGATAGCCTAGTAGCCAGGCCCCCAAGCCCGTGGCCCCCGCGGTCAAGAGCCCCCAAGCGATCCACTTGTACGGCTGCATCCGCAGACGGGATTCCACCCAGTGGGTGCCGGCAATCAGGTATTGCATGATGATGGCCGTGGCGAAAATCAGTCCAGCCACAAAACCACCTCCAGGCAGATTGTGCCCCCGCATGAAGAAGTAAGCCGCGACCATTCCCATAAACGGCAACAGGAAGCGCAGGTACACCGCCGGAATCTGCAGGAAGCCCTCGGTCACATGCTCGGCAACCGTCTGCCGAGCGGCCGGATCAACACGATTGGCCTGTTGCGCGGGAATCGTCACGCTTTCCGGTGCCGGGCGGAAACGGCGCAGCAAGGCAAACACCGTCAGGGCCACGATTGCCAGCACGGTGATCTCGCCAAAGGTATCGAACCCGCGAAAATCCACCAGCAGTACGTTGACCACGTTGCTACCGCCGCCTTCCGGCTTCGCCCGCAACAGAAAGAATTCACCGATGCTCTGGGTGGACGGTCGCAGCAGGGCGATGCAGCTGATCGCCGCCATGCCCAGCCCACAGACTACGGCAATCGCGAAGTCCCGCAGACGCCTCAAGCGAACACGTCGGCGCTCCTGCAGATTCAGCTCCTCCGGCGTTAAGCGAGGCGGCAGCCAGCGCAATCCCAACAGGATCAGCACCGTCGTTACCGTCTCCACCATCAATTGGGTCAACGCCAGGTCCGGCGCCGACAACCACAGAAAGGTCATACTGGTAACGATGCCGGTACCGCCCACCAGGATCAGCGCAGCCAGGCGGTGGTACTTGGCACTCCAGGCCGCCGCAATGGCGCAGGCGGCGCCAATCAGCCACATAAAGGCGAACCAGGGATCGAGACCCAGCGGCTGCTTCAACTGCACCCCGGCAACATACGGCACCATCAGCAACAAGGCGCCCAGCAGGCCCAGCACAATCATCAGTAATTGGGGCTGCAGATGACGCGTACCCAACCACTTAACCAACTTCTCCGCCACAAGCACCAGGCGCTGAATGCCCTCGTCGAACATTTTGGCGCCATTGAAACGATGCAGCAGCGGAACCTGACCACGATTACCCAGATCAAAATAGCGCCGTAGCAGCACGTACAGCAGAACGCCGCCAATCAAGGCCGCAATACTCATCATCAACGGCAAGTTCAACCCATGCCACATGGCCAAATCGTAGGACGGCGCCTTGTCTCCCAGCACCGCGACAACTGCACTCTTCAGAATCGGCTCCACGCTCAGTCCGGGCGCCATGCCCACAATCAGACAAAGCAGCACCAGAAACTCAACCGGGAACCGCATCCAGTGAGGTGGTTCATGAGGTGTTTTCGGTAGGTTCTCCGCCTTCGGCCCAAAAAATACACTGATAAAACGCAGGGAATAGGCCACACTGAAAACTCCCAGCGCCAACGCCGCCCACGACATCCACCAGCTGTCGCTACCGCCGACATGGGCAGTCTCGGCAAAAAACATCTCCTTGGACAAGAACCCGTTCAACAGGGGAACGCCCGCCATGGATGCGCTGGCCACGATGGCCAACGTCGCGGTAACCGGAATCATCCGGTACAACCCACTGAGGATCCGGATATCCCGCGTCTCGCTCTCATGGTCGATAATCCCTGCCGCCATGAACAGCGACGCCTTGAAGATCGCATGGTTCAGGGTGTGGAAAATGGCCGCCACGATACTCAGAGGCGTGCCGATTCCCAGCAGCACCGTAATCAACCCCAGATGGCTGATGGTGGAATAGGCCAGAAGCCCCTTCAAGTCATGCTGAAAAATGGCAAACAGAGACCCGATGAGCATGGTGCAGACGCCCGCGCCCGCAATGATCCAGACCCATTCCTGCGTCCCTGCCAACACCGGCGACAGGCGCATCAGCAGGAAAATTCCCGCTTTCACCATGGTCGCGGAGTGTAGATAAGCAGAGACAGGGGTCGGCGCCGCCATGGCGTGAGGCAACCAGAAATGAAAGGGGAACTGCGCGCTTTTCGTCAACGCCCCCAGACTGACCAGAATCAGGATCGGCAAGTACCAGGCATGACTCCGAATCAGATCGCCCGAGGCCAGCACCACATCCAGATCGTAACTGCCGACAATACGGCCAGTCAGCAGTACGCCCGCCAACAAACAGAGGCCGCCGGCGCCGGTTACCGTAAATGCCATCCGCGCACCGCGACGTGCGTCGGCCCGATGGTGCCAGTAACCAATGAGCAGAAACGAGGTTACGCTGGTCAGCTCCCAGAACACCACCAGCTGAATCAGGTTCCCAGAGAGCACCACCCCCAACATCGACCCCATGAACGCGAGCAAAAACGAAAAGAACCGGGGAACAGGGTCCTGCGGCGACATGTAATAGCGGGCATAGAGCACGACCAGGAAACCGATTCCCAGTACCAGCATGACAAAGATCCAGGCCAATCCATCCAGGCGGAGCACCAGATTCAGACCATACTCGGGCAGCCAGGAATACTCCTGGCGAACCACCTGGCCGTCCTGCACGACCGGAAATTGCCAAGCCACCAACAGCAGGCCGGTTAACGCCAGCAAACCGACGAGCCACGCCTCCTGGTTGCGGGCATTGGCGGGTAGACAGGCTGCAATCAGGCTGCCGATGAACGGAAGCAGTATGAGTATCAGCAGCATAAATGTTGGAACACGAAAAGATCCCCTTGATGAGTCACCAGCATGCGCCCTGCCAGGAAAGCAGCATTCTGGCACATTTTATGCTGAAATTTAAAATGCTAATGATGCAGTTGCCAAGGGGCGATCGCCAACTGCAGGCCCTGACAAAGCTCACTGGACGTATCGAGATAGCGCCCCAAATCACTCCAACGGTAACCGTTGCGGATACACCCCAACATCCAACACAGCGGATTTCAAATATGACCGCCGCTCGAAAGCTTGTCAGCCGCCTTCGACGGGCCAAAGACATTCAAAGAACAGAAATAGACATGCCAGCAGCCAACCTGCATCTTTTTTGCACAGATTTATCCCATGAGGTTACGGCGTTGAGGACCGCCACGACAGGCGGAACCATGCGCTTTCCGCTCATTTTGAACGCGACGAACAGGCACCAAAAATATCGTTCATTATTTAATAAGAAGCATATTAAATCACAAGACAGATAATAGTCTTATAAGCAAAAATCCGACCCAGATATTCATAATAATATTTTATATTGCACCAACATTTGTAAGCCGCATTCATAGTTAAAAAATCAGAACATATAAATAAACACCCGCAATATTTCTATTTGTTAGCTGCCTCAATAAATGCTTTTTCCACCAATCCCGTTAGCATTAAGAGCCCCGGCCATTTCAGAAACCCAATACGCCCGTGGCTCAGCGCCTCGCTGTTCTTGTCTTCCTACCACCCCCTAGGACTATTCACCACTCCTCCCTCTTTTTGTACCACTTTCACGGCACACACATCCATGCACAAACGATCCACTTTAAGCAACGTGGAGTTGGCGTGCGTACACCCACAATGCTTAATGGAAAAAAACATCCTGTTTCCCCTGTCGCCGATTACCGCCAAAGCACCCAGTTCATAGCCATTGTGTGACTAAGTTAAAAGAAACAAATATTCACAAGAACGAAACCTTGTGTGACAAAAAGTAGCGATGTATAAGGGTAATGACTCGGAAATAAAAACCGGGGAGCTCATAAGGGTAAGCAAGGAAAATTCAGACACTGAATCGGCTTTCCTACCCCTAATGCTGACCTGCAAGATTCGAATGACGACCGCAGGAATGGTCACCAGATCGATGATCGGAACATCGATGCAGTCTGCAAAAACCGACAAAAATAGTTATATGACAATAACAGAGGACGCAACCATGAATTCCACGGAATTTAAATCGACCACTCCCCGTCTGCGTAATGCCATTGCAGCCGCGATTCTGCTCGGCGCTGGCGGCGCAGCTTCAGCTGACCAAGTAAACCTGTCTCTCCAGTACAGCTGTCCGTTCCCCTTGATCGGTACCCACACGATCACTGCAAACGTCGCGTCCGACATGCCAGCCGAAATGGGCCTGGGCGTAGAAACCGGATCTTTCCCCATTAACGTCGACACCTCTGTACCCAATGACGCCCGGGTAGGTCTGAAGCTGGTTCAATCCGCGTCCATCGAAGGTACGGCCATTACCACCAATACCGTACATCTGTCTAACGGCAGCAGCATTCAGCTTCAAGTTCCCCTGAATGTGCCAAAAAGTCCGATTCCTGACACTGCAGGCCAGTTCTTTGTACCGGCCAGTGGCGTAACTCCTGCCGACCTGGTTCTGAACGTTGCCGGTCCTGCCAGCATCGCCGTTGGCGCACTGCAACTTAACATGATCGCCCGCACCGCGAACGGCGCCATTGCTCCGATGCCCATCGGCCAGTTCACGTCCAACTGTACTCAGCCTACCGGCCAAGCCAACACCCTGCATACTTTTGCAGTTGTTGAAGGCGCATCCGAGCCTGAGCCAGTTCCTGCCGACATCGAGGTTGCCGCAGAAGCAGCTGGTGTTAATTTCGGCAACGTTCAGTTCGGCACCACCAGACAGCAGACCGTTACCGTTGCCAACGCTGGCGGCGAAAACCTGCTTGTTAACAACGTCACCATCACTGGCGCCAACGCTGCTTCATTCAGTGCAAGCAGCAGCTGCTCCACGGTTGCTCCTGGCGCAAGCTGTGACATCACCGTAACCTTCATCGCAGAAGGCGAAGGCACCAAGAACGCGGTTCTGGCCATTGCCTCCAACGATGCCGATGAGCCTACGATCCAAGTTGGCCTGACCGGCTCCATCACCGAGCAGCCGCTGGCACAGATCGACGTTCAAGAATCAGCCAACTTCGGCGAAACCCTGCTGGGCACGCCTACTGCGCAAACCATCACCATCAGCAACACTGGTGACGCTGCGCTGGATGTGAAGAGCGTGACTGTAGCAGGCGCCAACGCAGGTGACTTCACCGCGAACAGCAACTGCTCCATTGTTGCCGCTGGCGCAAGCTGCAACGTGACTGTTAACTTCGCTCCAGCAGCGGAAGGCGCACGTAGCGCCCAGTTGACTATCGTTTCCAACGACGGCAAAGACGATTCAACCACCACGGTTGCTCTGTCTGGCATCGGCAAAGTTGAAGTGGTAATTCCAGACCCAGTCGATCCAGATCCAGTCGATCCGACTCCAGTTGATCCGATCCTGATCGATATCGCCTTTGATCTGGCTGGTCTGACTCAGGTTGGTCCGAAGGGCAACGAACTGTCTCTGGTTGGTCGTATCGACTCCAAGCTTGACCTGCTGTCTGGCAACTTCACAGCTGACCTGGTTCTGAACAACACAACCGCTCACATTCCGGTCATTCAGCGCTTCCTGAATGCAACCGCTCATGTTGAGTTCGTGTCTGTTGGTGAGGCCACTGGTTCGCTGGTTGATGGCAAGTTGACCGCCAACTCCAAGACCCTGATCAAGCTGCCGAAAGTCACTGTCAAAATGTTCGGTTTGGACGTGAAAATCGGTGGTGGCGATAAGTGCCAGACCTCTCAGGTTGTGAGCATCAACCTGGAGTCTCCAGCAGGCGAGAACTTCGGTCCTGCCAGCGGTGGCAATGTGGAAGGCATTTACGACCTGCCGAAGCTGGCGAACTGCGGTCTGCTGACCTCTGTACTCAGCTCCTTCATGGCCGGTCCTAACAACCCGATCGCTCTGACGCTGAGCCCCGCTCAGTAATAGCCTCGGTGCTGTAATGAAGCCCCCTCATTAGAGGGGGCTTTTTTTATGCCGAAAATCTTCGAGAAATCTTCGAGAAAGTGCCATAGCTCTTTGAACAAGTGCCACAGCTCTTTGCACAAGTGCCACATCACTTCAAACAAATGTCCCCGCTCTTCGAATAAAGATCATCACTCTCCGACAAAAGCTTCCTTGGAAAACACTCCTACAGTAGGTTTTGGCGATCACCGATCGATTTATGTTGACGGAGACCCGCCATGAAACATCCAATCGCTGTTATTTTCATTGCTTCCCTGAGCCTGGGATTGACCGCCTGTGGCGATGAGGAACGTGCCGCCACGAATCCTGCGCCGGTCACTCAGAGCCCTGATCCGACGAGTGACACCCCCTATGATCCGGGTGTCGATCAAGAGGCCAAAGAACAGGCCTACCTGCCAGGAGCGGAGGATCCCTCGGAAATCCCCGCCCCGAACCAGCCGGAAGATTAAGCCCGCCCGAAGACCCGCATTGTGCTAGGCGTCCAGCATGCCGCTCAAGCGCTGCCGGATGAGACCTTCCGCCTCCGCCATGATGCTCTCGATCAATTCCTGACAGGTGGGGACATCGTGAATGAGTCCCGCCACCATGCCGCAACTCCAGGCTGCCGCGTCCATCTGCCCTTCCTGGAGGACCTTACGGTTTTGGCCACCGGCGACCAGATGACGAATATCATCGATACCGAGCGCCCCGCCCTTCTCCCGTTCCAGCTCCAGGATTTGCTCGACTGCCTGGTTCTTGAGCACGCGCTCGGTATTGCGCAATGGACGCATGATCAGTCGGGTCTGCAATTCATCCGACTCCACAATGGTGCGTTTGACGTTGGCGTGAACCGGTGCTTCCTGGGTGGCAATAAAGCGGGTGCCCATGTTGATTCCTTCGGCACCCAATGCCAGCGCCGCCACCAAACTGCGGCCATTGGCCATCCCACCGGAGGCGACAAAGGGAATCGTCAGGCTCTCGGCGGCCCGGGGCAGCAGGATGAAATTGGGCACATCGTCTTCGCCCGGATGGCCACCGCATTCAAAGCCATCGACGCTCACGGCATCGCAGCCGATCTTCTGGGCCTTAAGGGCATGCCGCACCGAGGTGCACTTGTGAATGACCTTGATCCCCGCCCGGTGCAACAGCGGCATGTATTGTTCTGGGCTACGCCCGGCGGTTTCGACGATTTTGACGCCGCCTTCCACGATTGCCTGGATATACTCGGGATAAGGCGGCTCCTTGAATGAAGGCAGAAACGTCAGGTTGACGCCAAAGGGCTTGTCGGTCATGGCGTGGCAGCGGGCGATTTCCCGTGCCAGATCCTCCGGCGTAGGTTGCGTCAGGCCCGTGATGATCCCCAGGCCGCCAGCATTGGACACGGCGGACGCCAACTCGGCGTAACCCACATAATGCATGCCGCCCTGAATAATCGGGTGTTGGATTTGAAAGAGTTCCGTAATACGGGTCTTCATGGCTCACCTTTGTGCTGAATGGATCGAATAAAAAATGAAGCTGGGCTGAGGATAGTACCAGCCTGTATAGGTTCGCGTTAAACCGAAACAGTCTAGAAGCGAGATCACAGACCTCGCCAGGCTGCTTGTCCGGTTGCGGCGCCATCATCTGTGAAACTTTCCGGCCCCCTGTAAAGCTTACAAAATATCCGCCACCTCAACCGAACAAGCAGAGGGACTGTCAGCAGGATAGCGCCGCCATTCAGAGGTTTGCCGCAACATCGGAACCTGGCCTGAACCCTGCACAGATCAAGAACCCCGCGCATGAGGGGATCTTACTCAGCATGGTCAAACTCAGAGGGCTCTCGCCATGAATATTGTCAAACCCTTAGTGGCTGCATCACTCGCGCTTGGATTAGCAGCCTGTGCCGGTACTTATGGAGGCGCTGGAGAGCAGGCCTCGACAGACGCCCAACAGAATCCGATGGACCTCTACAGCCAACTGGATACCGACCAGGATGGCAACATCAGCAATTACGAGGCGGCGGACAATGAGCAATTAACCGAGGATTTCGATGATCTGGACCAAGACCGGGATGGCGTCCTGAGTGCGGACGAGTTCGTCGAATGGGAAAGTTTCGAGGAGTCTAGCTACTGACGCGCCTAAAGCCGTGAACTGGGCTTACACAGAGGCCGGACTTCCAATTGGAACGTCCGGCGCGCTGTTCTGTATGCTCCCAGGCTCACGCCTGGCGATGCTCATCTAAAGACCTTATTTAACTGATTTCTTGCAGACAGTTCCTAGTAACCCGTTTCTTGTAACCAGCTTTTTGCGATTACGCTTTTTGTCCTGCTTGCTCTAGTTTATCGATACATTCACACTCAGTGGCGATAGCGACGTATGCAGACAGACACCCCTGTTACGCAGGTCAAGGGTGCCTCCGGCCCGGCTCATCATACCGTCCCGCCGGGCATTGACCGGAACCAGCCAGACTCCAGCCTGGATCTTTACCGATTGCTTCTTGGGTCAGGCGATCTTCAATCGGACATTCGTGAGCCGAACCGCCGCCCGTCCGATAAAGTAAAGCATCGCCAAGACGCGGCACATGCTTACCTGAAGCAACAGCTCCATCTGGCCTCATCTCTCGACAGCGATTTGCCCGCCGCCCCGGGGCACCTGCAGACATGGATCGAGCAAGGCGTCCGCTCTGTCGGACAGCAATATCAGGCCTACCTGCTGGAGCGTCGACACGGACAGAGGCGGCGCTACTTTCGCAGCAAGTCTCACGCCCTGTATTTTCTGAAGGGCGTGGCGCCCACCAAACTGGTGGATGGTGCCTGGCTGTACGGGCTTGTCAGACACTGGAGGGACTCTCGCTTTCATCCCCTTATTCGAACCTATCTGGAAGAACTGGGCGAGGGCCTGGCCACGCACAATCACGTGGCGCTCTATCAGGCACTGCTGGCCCGGTATGGGGTGGAGGACACACCCTTTCTAAACGATGGCCATTATGTGCAGGGCACGATTCAACTGGCGCTGGCCCATCAAGCCGATCAGTTTCTGCCGGAACTGATCGGTTATAACCTGGGATACGAGCAGCTCCCCCTGCATCTGCTGATCACTGCGTATGAACTCAGAGAGCTTGGCATCGACCCCTACTATTTCACCCTGCACATTACGGTCGACAATGCCGATACCGGCCATGCCCACAAGGCCCTGCAAGGGCTTTCGGACACCCTGCCCCGACTGGCGGATGAGGATTCCTTCTGGCAGCGCGTGCGGCAAGGATACGACCTGAATCTGTTAGGAGAGAGTACGCTCTCGGTCATCGGCGGGTTTGATCTGGAACAGGAACTACTGAAGGTACTGCAGCGCAAAAGTATCGTCGGCCAGTGGCTCCACTCAGATTATTGCCAACTGGACGGCCGCACCGTCAATCAGTGGCTTGCGGAGCCGGCGGCCATTGCGGAGTTTCTCCGGGTGCTGGAGCGACGGGAGTGGATCAAGCGCCATGAACCGCCGATGCACAGCCGTTTCTGGCAACTGATCCAAGGCGAGCGAGCGCCCATGTTTGGCGTGTTCAGCCCCTATGAACGGCAATTGATCCATGACTGGATTGCTGGCGATCTGGTCACGGCCGATGTGCAGCCGTCGGCAAAGCACAGCCAGCGGGTCGCCCAGTTCACGCGCCCAAACCGGCAAAACGCCACGACGAACATCGTTTCTGCCCAAAGCAGGGAATACCCTGCCGACCCCATCAGCCGGTTCCAGAGCGCGGGGCGCGATAGCGCCAGTGATATCGAGTGCGACCGGCAGCTACTCGCGCAAGGGTTGGCAGGAATGGGTGGTCGAGCCGAGATGCTGGACCGGCTGGTGCCCTTTTTGGCGCCGGCGATCCACCACACACCCCTTGGCCTGCTGGCGACGCGGCGCTTCTCGGAGCTCCTGGGCTGACGCCGGACTACTCAGAACGCCGCAACAAACCCTGCACTCACCGCGACAGACTTCAGCTGAAACGCTTGATGAAGCGAATCGTTTACTTCACGTCTTGCCGGGCTTCCGGTATCAGGGGGTAAAAAATGGGCCAGACGTGCAGCAAGCCCTCCCGGCACAGCAGTGTCACATGGACGTTCGCGGCCCGTGCGCGCTCGGCAACCCGGTAGGCGTCATCACGCAGGCATTCACCCTCGTCCACGGTGATCAGCAAGGGTGGCAGCCCGCTGTATTCACCAAACACCGGCGAGGCATGAGGGTTGCGGCGGTCGGCATCGGTGCGACCATAAAGATCGGCGCCAACGGTCCACATCGTGCTGGTGAACATGGAACAGCTGCGCTCGTTACTCCGGCGGCTTCCATCTTCCGGCGCGGTCAGATCGGCGAACGGCGAATAGGCCACACCGCACTTCGGCAGTGGCAGCCCACTGTCGCGAATCGCCAGCAGCGCGCTGAGCGCCAGGGCACCGCCGGCAGAGTCACCGATGATGGTGATCTGGCTGGCCGGATAGCTCTTCAGCATCAGCTGATAGGTGGCCAGCACATCGTCCAGCGCGGCCGGAAATGGGTATTCGGGCGCGATGCGATAGGCCGGCAGATAGACATCCGCCTGCAGCGCCTTGGCAAAACGGCCACACAGATTCAGGTAGGTGCGGGTCACCCCGGCGATAAATCCACCACCATGCACATAGAGCACGGCCTGTGTAGGCTTTTTCACCCGCACCCAATCGCCGTGCACACCCAGACCGGCAAACGTCTGCTTGCGCACACCGAATGGCAGCAACACCGGCAGCGGCGGATGATCCAGCACACGCCTCAAATGTTTCACCAGGTGCTCGGGACTGCGGGGACTCTTCTTGATGACGCGACGGCTGTAGGCCTTCACGGCCTTGGCGGCAAGACTGACCATACGGACTCCGGTTCGTTTCTGTTCTGGCTCTCCAACCGGCAAGTTGCCTTGGCGAGAGGTTCACAAATAAAAAAGGGGCATAACGCCCCCAAAGGCAACATCAGCTAAGTCATTACGCAGCCCGCGGCGACTTCACGGG